>JAGRJL010000159.1 GCA_020442775.1 Lysobacterales bacterium
CCGATCGCTACAGAATCTGCCGGTCACGTGGGCCAAGGCGCCGAATTTGCAACAGCCGCAGTCAATCAGGCATCCGCTGAGCACCCGCCAGTCGACAACCAGGAATGAATCGATGCTCGTGCAATTGAAGATTGGCGGCGCCGCCGCAGCCCTTGCGCTGCTCATGCTGGTTGCCGCAGACGGGCGCACGGCAGAAGCGCTGCCCGAATCGGTCACCACCCAACTGGAGGCGCTGTGTGCTGGTTGTCCGGTCAGCGAGGCACTCTCGGGAGAGCTGTTCGGCGATGACAACGATGCGCTGGTGGTCAGAGTCTACCGACTGGAGCCCGACTGGCGGGCCTATCAGATTGCGGTGTTCAGACGCGAGGGCAGCGACGACTATCGGCTGATTGATGCCACCGGGCTGGTGTCCTACAACGAGAAGGGAGAGGAGTCGCTGCGAGTCGAAAAGGGCTCAATCTTCGTTGCATCGAGTTGGCCGGGGATGCGGGTGGCGACCAGCACCACCCGGCAATATCGCTTCAACGGCGACGCCTTTGAACAAATCGGCGAGGAGCGTGAGAGCTTTTTTCACGGCGACACTATCCCGGAGCCCGGAGAGGAAGAGGTGCGCGTGAGCACCAATTTTGTGACCGGCACTGTGATCGAATACGGACCCAGGGGGATCCGTTCCAGCCCGGGACCCAAGGTCCGGCCACTGCTGCGTGATCTGGCCGAACAAGGAAGCTGAAGGCCTTCGGCCAGCTGTCAAACCAGCATTAATCGTCCTGGTTTGGGATCCAGCGGGGCGGCGACCTGCGTCCGGCCGCCGCCCCGGGGTGATTGGTCGGCTCAATGGCGGCCGGGGGCGATCGACTGCGCGATCGCCTGCGCGAAGCGCCCCGCAGACTGATAGCTCTCCGCGGTGATGATGTTGCCGTCGATGTAGACATCGTCGGTCGCGCTCAGCGGATCGCCGATCGATCCAGCGGTCAGCATGGTGGCGCCGTTGGCTTCGATCTGCCAGCGCGCCGGATACTGCGCGTCGGCGAAGTCCAGGTCGCCGTCGCGGAAGCCGGGCATGCCGCCGGGCGTCGCCACCACGGTGCGCCCGTCCAGCGGGCTGGCTCCGTCGACCCGCGCCCAGGCCAGCACGGTCACTCCGTGACAGATCGCCGATACGGGCTTGTGGTCGCTGTCGAAGGACTTGACCAGCCGGTTGACCTCAAAGCCCACCCCGGGCTGCGCTCGATAGGCCGAGTTGTGATAGGTGCCCTCGAAGGCGTACTGGTATTGCGACGACCCCCAGCCACCGACAAACACGATGGCCGAATAGTCGTCAGCGTTGACGTCGGCAAGCGCCAGATCCGGCTGCACGTTGGCACTGACGCCGCGATCCTGCGGCTTGGCCGTGTCGGTGGTGGACGCCGCTACAACCACTTCCAGGCCGGCGGCCTCCAGCGAGGCGCGCGAGGCGCTGTACTCGGCGTAGTGGAAATCCTGATTGGCGATCACCATCAGCACCGGCGTCGGGCGCTCGGCGGCCGTGGCACTGAAGGCGGCGCAGGTGGCCAGCGCGGCCAGCAAGGTGCGTTGGGGGGTCTTGCCAAAGTATCTGTTGCTCATGTCGTTTCTCCATTTGGGTTGGTCAGCTGAAACATCGGTGCCAACTGGTGTGGCGTCGATGGTCAGAGCAACGACCCGGGCCGGGGAAAACGACACCGGAGGATCTGCAGAGCGCGGCAACTGTGACCCAGTTGGGAAATCCGGACGGACGTACGTACGCCTGAAACGTCGTCCAAACGCCGTCGATCTCGCACTTGGCGCGGGCCTACAGTCCCCCATCGACCACACTGCGATGGGCAGGCAAAGTGCGTGCGGCTAATTCTTCAGGCCCGCATCAGCGACAGACCGACCTGCTCCAGTTGCTGCACCCGGGCAATCAGCCGCTGCATCGCGCGGGCCTCGTCGCGCTCCATCTCACCCCGGAGCTGCCGCTTGCGCAGCAGCTGCAGCAGGGTGTCGCCGTCGGCGTCGCGGGCGAGCACGTCCAGCTGTGGCATCTGCAGCAGATCGAGCTGCGCCAGGACGATCGCTGTGCCGCTTTCGCCACATAGACTCAGCAGGGCCTGGCGGGCCTGATGCAGCGCAACCACGCGAGACGGCGGATAGCGCCGGATCCAGCGCGCGATCGCAGCCCGCATCAGCCGCATCGCGTTGGGGCTGCGGACCTGCTGCAGCGGGGTGAGGCCGTTGCGAGCGCGAGCCAACGGATCGGCGCCGGCACGCAGCACCAGCGCCAGCGCGGCCAGCTGGGGGCGATCGCGATGATGCGCACCCACCAACCAATGCAATGGACGTTCTCCGTAGCGATTGGGAGCGTGAACGTCGGCCCCAGCGCGCAGTAGCAGGCGCGCCGCACGGCCACTGCCCGCCACTGCCAGTGGTCGCTCGAAGGGTAGCTCTCCGTCGTGACTCTCCACGCCATCGGCTCGGGCACCGTGCGCCAGCAACGCCTCCACCAAATCGGCATCGCCGCGTCGGCAGGCCAGCCCTAGCGCACTTTCGTCGTTGCCGCTGCAGCACAGATTGGGATCGGCGCCCCGTTGCAGCAGGAAGTGGGCCATTTCCGATTGACCTGCATCGATAGCCACGAACAGCGGGGTCGCGGAGCGCTGGATGATGAAACTGCTGCTGCCTCGCATGTCGATCTTCGCGCGTGCGGTCAGAAGCGCCTTGGCAATCTCGATTGCGCCATCGCGTGCGGCCCAGTGCAACGCGGTCATGCCCTCGCGATCACGCGCATTGGGATCGGCACCCAGCATCAGCAATCGTTGGACCAGCGCGAGATTGGCCGAGGCCACCGCCAAGTGCAGCGGGCGTTGCCGATTCGCGCCGGGCACATTGATGTCGATGCCGCTGGTCAGTTCACTCAGCACCGAGGGTAGGTCGCCACGTCGAGCGGCACGGTGAATGGGTAGCGATTTGGGGCTGGGTCGGTTGCTCATCGGGCGTCCTGCTGGGATTACGGCGATTGGGGTCGCAGACGACTTGATCCGCGAGGCGGAATACCTCTGAAAGGAACGATTAGGCCCCTGGCGTCGGCCCACTTGCCGGCGCCCAGATACAAATCCATGGTCTGCTGACCTGCTTACACCTACCCTTACGTATCGAGCAGGGCACGACTGCCAGAACCAAGACGGACTTCCAGTACGCCTCGGCGCAGCGGATGCTCACATCAGGAAGAGGTTTGCCAGTGGCGGAATCGGAATCCATCGTTCACTTGATCGACGCGGTACGCGACGGTGATCAGGCCGCCTCCGATCAGCTGTTCTCCCGTCTCTATGACGAGTTCCACTCTCGCGCCCATCTGCTGTTGCGGTCCGGACCCAGACAGACGCTGTGCACCACCGAGTTGGTCAACGAAACCTGGATGCGCCTGCATGGGCACACGCTGTCGGTCGAGAATCGTGCCCATTTTTGCAACCTGGCGGCGCGGGCGATGCGTCAGGTGCTGATCGATAGAGCCAGGCACCGCCACGCCGACAAGCGCGGCGCCGGTGTGCAGCCGCTGTCGCTGAGCGCGGCCGATGAGGTGCTGGGAGAGGATCCCTTCGAAGTGCTGGCGTTGGATCAGGTGATGTCCGAACTCGGCCGCATCGACCCGCAGCTGGCGGAGCTGGCGCAGCTGCACTTGTTCGGCGGTCTGTCGATTGCGGAGATTGCCCAGCTGAAAGGGTCTTCGGAACGAACGACGTTCAGGCATTGGCGGACCGCGAGAATGTTCCTCCTGAAGTCCATCAACGAATAGGCAGATGGCAGAAATCTGCCCCCGATTGCGTAGTGCGGTGGCAGCGCGGCGCTTGCGGATAGATTCACGACGTCGCCGAGCGGTCGATTAAGGCAACCGGCAAGAGTTCGCGAATGACCCCAGTGCAGCTCACACGTAGTTTGGATTCCAGCGACACCGAGCGGATGCGCCGGGCTCTGGAGATCGCCTGCGCGGCGCTGGACGAGCCTGAGCTGGAACGCGCCGATTGGGCCCAGGCGCAATGCGGCGAAGACGCCACGCTGCGGATGGAGGTGCTCGCGCTGCTGGAGGCGGATCAGTCACCCGATCAGCTGCTGTGCCGTCGAGATGAGCGAACAGAAGAGCGCGATCCCTGGCCCGGTCGCCTGGTCGGCCGCTACCGTATCGGCGAGCGCATCGGCAGCGGCGGCATGGGTACGGTTTACCGGGCCGAGCCCGAGTCCGGCGTGGCGCGCCGCGCGGTGGCGCTGAAGCTGATCAAGCGCGGCATGGACAGCGAGGAAATTCTGCGCCGTTTTCTGCGTGAGCGCGAAATCCTCGCCCGGCTCGGTCACCCCAACATCGCCCAGCTGCTCGATGGCGGCATGACCAGCGACGAGCGACCCTGGTTTGCGATGGAGCTGGTGGAAGGCGAGCCGCTGGTGGCCTGGTGTGATCGGCGCCACCTGTTCCTGCGAGAGCGGGTCGAGCTGATGCTGCAGATCTGCGCGGCGGTGTCCTATGCGCACCAAAACCTGGTCGTTCATCGAGACCTCAAGCCCAACAATGTGCTGGTCACCTCACAAGGTCAGGTGAAACTGCTGGACTTCGGGATTGCCAAGCTGCTGGACGATGACGGCGAGGCGGCGACTCGCAGCATGCTCGCGCCGATGACCCCTGAATATGCCGCCCCGGAACAGCTGCAGCGCGG
>JAGRJL010000160.1:0-6169 GCA_020442775.1 Lysobacterales bacterium
CAGCGCCAATCCGGCGCTGCGGGCCTCGGAGTCTTACAAGTCGAACTTGATGCCCTGGGCCAGCGGCAGCGCGTCGGACCAGTTGATGGTGTTGGTCTGACGGCGCATGTACACCTTCCAGGCGTCGGAGCCGGACTCGCGGCCGCCACCGGTTTCCTTCTCACCGCCGAAGGCGCCGCCGATCTCGGCGCCGGAGGTGCCGATGTTGACGTTGGCGATACCGCAGTCGGAACCGGCACAGGAGAGGAAGCGCTCGGCATTCTTCACACTGTCGGTGAAGATCGCGCTGGACAGGCCCTGCGGCACCGCGTTCTGGATCTCGATCGCCTCTTCCAGATCGGCAAAGGGCAGCACGTAGAGAATCGGCGCGAAGGTCTCGGTGTGGACCACGTCATGATCGTGGGGCACCCCGGTGACGATGGTGGGCTCGACGTAGTAGCCCTTGCGGTCGCTGAGCGCCTTGCCGCCGGTGACGATGGTGCCGCCGGCTGCCTTGGCCTTCTCGCAGGCCGCCAGATAGCGATCCACCGACCCCTGGTCGATCAGCGGGCCCATCAGGGTGCTGGGATCGTTGGGGTCACCGATGCGCTTTTGCACCTGCTCGTAGCCGGTCTTCAGCTTGGCCACCATTTCGTCCACCAGCGACTGATGCACGATCAGTCGGCGGGTGGTGGTGCAGCGCTGGCCGGCGGTGCCGACTGCGCCGAACACGATTGCCGGAATCGCCAGCTTCTGGTCGGCGGTCTCATCAACGATGATCGCGTTGTTGCCACCCAGCTCCAGCAGCGAGCGACCCATGCGCTTGGCCACCCGCTCGCCGACCAGGCGGCCGACGTGGGTTGAGCCGGTGAAGCTGATCAGCGGAATCCGCTTGTCGTCGACGAAGTCCTGCGCCATCTGGTTGTTGGCGTCGTTGATCAGGAAGAACAGATCGGGGAAGCCGGCACCGCGCAGGGCATCGTTGCAGATCTTCATCGAGGCGACCGCGCTGAACGGGGTTTTCGGCGACGGCTTCCAGATGCTGATATCGCCACACACGGCGGCCAGCATCGAGTTCCAGGCCCACACCGCAACCGGGAAGTTGAAGGCCGAAATGATCCCGACCAGGCCCAGCGGCTGGTACTGCTCGTACATGCGGTGACCCGGGCGCTCCGAGTGCATGGTCAGGCCGTAGAGCTGGCGCGACAGGCCGACCGCGAAATCGGCGATGTCGATCATCTCCTGGACTTCACCGTCGCCTTCGGCCTTGATCTTGCCCATTTCGGCGGCGACCAGACTGCCCAGCGCATCCTTGTGCTTGCGCAGGGCTTCGGCACACAGACGCACCGCTTCTCCGCGGCGCGGCGCCGGGGTGCTGCGCCACTGCTTGAAGGCTTCCTGGGCGCGGCTCATCACCAGTTCGTAGTCTTCCGGGGTGGTGCTGTAGACCGTGCCGATGATTTCGCCATTGGCCGGCGACTCGGACACAATCGGCGCACCCCGATTGGTGCTCCATTGATCCTGGCCGAGATAGGTTCCGGACTCTTCGTTGTTGAGGCCCAGCGCGGACAACAGGGTCTGCGGGTTCATGCGGTGCTCCTTTGATGGCGTCATTGCGATAGCGGTGTCGCTAACGCCAGCGCAGCTGGGTCAGCGAGCGAAGATGTTGGCGTCCCGGACAGGAGTCGAACCTGTGGCCTGCGCCTTAGGAGGGCGCCGCTCTATCCAGCTGAGCTACCGGGACAGGTGAAGACGGATAACCGCTAATGATAGCAGGAGCGGCACCGATTCAGTAGCCGTGAGGCCAGTTCCAGTTGCTGTGAGAGCAGTTCCAGTAGCCAGTGCCGGTAGCCAGAGGATCAAGAGCGCGAGCTCTCCGCTTCACGGCCTGATCAGTCGCTGCTCTGGCATTCGCTTTCCTGGCCACTGGAACTGGCTACTGGCACCCACTCTTGAACGGTGAATGCGCCATCAGCTGCTCCCTTGCCTGGGCAAGGCCGGCGTGCTCGCGGTTGATCGCCACCCGGATGGCGTCGCGGAAGGGCGCGAGTCGGATGTAGTGGGCCGATCGGGTGGGTGTGGGCAGGAAGCCTCTGGCCAGCTTGTGCTGGCCCTGGGCGCCGGGATTGAACAGCTGCAGGCGCTCCCGGATGCAGTACTCGATGCCCTGGTAGTAACAGCACTCGAAGTGCAATCCGCTGACCTCCTCGCGGCTCCCCCAGTAGCGCCCGTACAGGGTCTGCCGATCACGCAGACACAGGGCCATGGCCAGCAGCTGAGCGTCGCGCCAGGCGGTGACCGCCACCACCGCGCCACCCAGTTGCGCGCCGAGATGCTGGAAGAAGCTCAGGCTCAGCGCCGGGGTGTTGAACTTCTCGTCGAAGGTACGGCAGTAGAGCTGGTGCAGCTGCGACCACAGCGCCTCGCTGATCTGGTCGCCGTGGTGGATCCGGATCTCGACTCCCGCGGCCGTCACCGCGCGCCGCTCTGCGCGAATGTTCTTGCGCTTCTTCTGCTCCAGCGTGCTCAGAAAGTCCTCGAAATCCCGATAGCCGTGGTTGTGCCAGTGAAACTGAATGTCGCCCCGCACCAGCCAGGGATCGTGCGCGAAGGCGGCGGCATCGACCGGCAGCAGGAAATTGATGTGGGCCGAAGACAGCTGATGCTGCTGCACCACCTGGGCCAGCCCGTCGACCAACGCGCGCCGGTGTGCGTGGGCCTGAGCACAGTCAGCAACCAACAGTCGCTGACCGGGAACGGGGGAGTAGGGGATGCCCACCAGCAGCTTCGGGTAGTAGCGGATCGAGTGGCGCTGGTGGGCCTCAGCCCAGGCCCAGTCGAACACAAATTCGCCGTGGGAGTTGCTCTTCAGGTAGGCAGGGGCAGCGCCCACCAGTTCACCGTGGTGATGCAGGGTGATCGGGAACGGGACCCATCCCAATTCCTCAGTGAGGCTGCCGCTGGTCTCCAGGCCGGAAAGGAAAGTGTGTGAAGTGAAGGGTTGATCGTTGCTGCGCAGCCGGTCCCAGTCGTCCGCGGCGATTGCCTTGATGCTGTCGTGGACGGTGAGGGTGTAGGCCATCGTCAGTCAGCCGCCGCGGGCACAAAGGGGCGCGGATGCCAGTCCAGTGATTGTCGGGTGCAGCTATCGTCAGCGAGTTGGTCGACGTGGGCGCGTGCCAGTGCGCGGTGCAGCCGTCGCGCCCGCAACGAGAAGGGCGAAGCCAACGCGCTGGCCCAGGCCAGTGGCTGGATCGGCAGCCGACGGATGCGACAGTGCGGCACGCAGTCGGCGATCCGCCGCAGCAGCTGTTCGAAGCTGAGCTTTTCCGCGCCGCCCAGTTCCAGGGTTTGACCCACCGCGGCGCCGCCCAGGCATTGTTTGATCGCAATCGCCAGATCGGCGACGTGCAGCGGCTGGCGCAGCCCGGCTGCCGGCATCGGCAGCGGCAGCCAGCCGCGATCGCGGGCGAAGCGCATTGCGGGAGCGACAGTGTGATCGCGACCCGCTCCGTAAAGCAGGCATGGGCGCAGCAGGGTGAGGCGAGTGCCTTGCTTCTCGGCGTGTCGGATCAGCCTTTGCTCGCCGTCCTGCAGCGCAGCAGCCACCGCGCGCTCTTCCGGTGCCGATGAGGCGCGCTTGTGACGCAGCGACACCGAGCCGACCGCAACCACCCGGTCGATGCCCTCGGTCTGTTCAAACCAGTGCGCGAAATCGATCAATGGGCCGAGACTGACCACCTGCGCCGGTGCGGAGGTGACCTGCGCGAAATCGCCCTGTTCCCAGCGGACGCCCGCGCGGTTCGCCGCTGGGGTGCGGCTGATGGCGCGGACCTGATAGCCGGCGCCACTCAGCAGCGGCAGCAGCGGGTCGCCAATCTGGGAGCTAGCCCCGAACACCAGTACACCGCCGCTGGGACCCTCAGTCATGGTCATCGGCGACCTTCCTTGAACGCTGCAAACTGCACTGATTGCTCGCTCGGGAATTCAGCGGTGGCCTCCTTGCGTTCGTTTACTGGCGTAGCTTATCGGCGCGAGTGTGAATTTCCGGAACTGCCCTGAAAATCTGTGTGGCCGGGATGGGGAAACCGGAAGCCCAGATGCCACAGCAGATCTGGTTCTGCTGCGGCCTCCGATCCTAGCCGTTCTCTTCGAGGAAGCGGTCGGCGTCCAGCGCCGCCATGCAGCCGCTGCCGGCCGAGGTGATCGCCTGACGGTAGACCGAATCCATGACGTCGCCGCAGGCGAAGACTCCCGGGATGCTGGTGGCCGTGGCCATCCCCCGGCTGCCGCCCTTGACCGAGAGATAGCCGCCTTCCATCTCCAGCTTGTCAACGAACAGCTCGGTATTTGGGGTGTGGCCAATCGCAATGAACAGTCCGGTGGCTTCGATCTCCTGGGTGCTGCCGTCAATGGTCGACTTGACCCGCATCCCGGTGGCGCCGCTGTCGTCACCCAGCACCTCGTCGACCACGTGGTTCCAGATCAGCCGTACCTTGCCGGCCTCGGCCTTGGCGAACAGCTTGTCCTGCATGATCTTTTCCGCGCGCAGGGTGTCGCGACGATGCACCAGGGTGACCCGGCTGGCGATGTTGGACAAATACAGCGCCTCTTCGACCGCGGTGTTTCCGCCGCCGACCACCACCACCTCCTGGTTCTTGTAGAAAAACCCGTCGCAGGTGGCGCAGGCAGATACCCCGCGACCCTTGAAGGCTTCCTCGCTGGGCAGCCCCAGATAGCGGGCCGAGGCACCAGTGGCGATGATCAAGGCATCGGCGGTGTAGCTGCCGCTGTCGCCGTGCAGGTGAAACGGGCGCTGGGACAGCTCGACGCTGTGGATGTGGTCGAAGATGACTTCGGTGTCGAAGCGCTCGGCGTGCTTCTGCATCCGCTCCATCAGCGCGGGCCCGGTGAGGTCATGGGGGTCGCCGGGCCAGTTGTCGACTTCGGTGGTGGTCATCAGCTGGCCACCCGAGGCGATTCCGGTCAGCAGCACTGGCTTGAGGTTGGCTCGCGCGGCATAGACCGCCGCCGAATAGCCGGCGGGTCCGGAACCCAGGATCAATACACGGCAGTGCTTGCTTTGGCTCATGTAAACTCCGCTGCACCGAACGGGCGGCGCCTTGGTAAGAGAGAATAGGCCCAATTGGGGCCGGAAAACGCCGATTCAAGGATCGGTCGATCGGCAACAATATTTCCTTCAGTTGTCGCCCCAGGGTCAGTGCTGCAGTAAGATTTCCATAGCTCCCAATGATTTGGGTCCTGTTGTTCAACCGCTCTCTGAGGTAAGCGTGGCCGCAAGCAGTGCTCCTGCGAAGCCGGAGAACATTCACAAGCGCCTGACCGTGATGTTGCGCGAAAGCACCGTGGTGCTGGTGCTGCCGATCGCGCTGTATCTGTTTGCCTGCTTCTGGAGCTATCACCCGGCAGACCCCGGCTGGTCCAACGCCGGTGACAGCGATGTGGTTCACAACCTCGGCGGACGGGCCGGCGCGTTCATGGCGGACCTGGGACTCTACCTGGTCGGACGGTTGGTCTATCTGCTACCGATTGCGCTGATGTACTTCGCGCTGCGGATTGCACGGCCTGGCGCACCGGCGCGGGATCCGGCCCTGGGCGCGCTGCACAAGGCGGGCGGCTTGCTGCTGACCCTGGTTGCGGGCGCGGTGCTGGGGCATCTGCATGGCGGTGGCGCCGAAGCCAGCCCGCCGGCCGGTGGCGGCGGGGTGCTGGGTGCGGTGATCGGCGATGCGGTGGTTCCCAGCCTGGGCTTTGGCTCGACCACCATGTTCGCCCTGGCGCTGTTTCTGATTGGGGTGACCTTCGCCACCGGGCTGTCCTGGTTCAAGGTGGTCGATGGACTGGGTGCGCTGGCGATTTCGCTGGCGGCCAGAACCGCAGCCTGGGTTCGTGGCAGTGCCGATTGGTGGGCCGGCCGGCGCGCGCGGGCCGAGCGTGAAGTGGTGCGAAAGACGGATGCCAAACGCCAGTCCAAGCGCGAAAAGCCGAAGATCGAGACCCAGCCGGCGCCGATCGAGAAAAGCGAACGGGCCGAGCGTGAGGTGCAGATGCCCCTATTCGACAGCATCCCTGCCGGCGCGCTGCCGCCGCTGTCGCTGCTCGATGAACCCAAGCCGGCCGGCAAGGGCTACAGCCCGGAGGCGCTGGAGGCGCTTTCGCGGCAGGTGGA
>JAGRJL010000160.1:6240-6697 GCA_020442775.1 Lysobacterales bacterium
TGCAGCCGGCCCCGGGCGTGCGCGGTAGCCAGATTTCCTCGCTGGACAAGGACATTGCGCGCGGTCTGAGCGTGATCAGCGTGCGCGTAGTCGACGTGATTCCGGGCAAGAGCGTGGTCGGACTGGAAATTCCCAACGTCCATCGCGAGATGGTCTATCTGCGCGAAATCCTGGAGTCGCGCGAGTACGACAAGGCGACTTCGCCATTGACGCTGGCCCTGGGCAAGGACATTGGCGGTCGTCCCAATGTGGTCGACATTGCCCGGATGCCGCATCTGCTGGTTGCCGGCACCACCGGCTCAGGAAAGTCGGTGGCGGTCAACGCGATGATTCTGAGCCTGCTGTACAAGGCCACCGCCGAGGAAGTGCGGCTGATCATGATTGACCCGAAGATGCTCGAGCTCAGCGTCTATGAGGGCATTCCGCATCTGCTTGCGCCGGTGGTGACCGACATGAA
>JAGRJL010000161.1:0-10833 GCA_020442775.1 Lysobacterales bacterium
TTGAGCACGCTGGCCCGATCGCGCAGCGGCTGTCCGAGCAGATTGAGCAGGCTGCGACGCAGTTCCGGGCTGGCGCGTTGGCTCAGTTCGGCCTTCAGCTGATCGCCGTGCAGCAGCCACAGCGCCAGCAGCACCAGCGCCAGCCAGCCTCGCTGGTCGGCCTTGGCGCCGTCGAAGGCGCTGACCTCCTTTTCATTGAGCGGAATCAGCCCGAGGTCTTCCAGGAAATCCGAGAGCAGCGCCGCGGACGAGACCCCCTCGGCCGCGGCGGTGGTGGCCGGCAGCATCCACTCGGCCGGGGTGTCGGCGAGGCGGCGCAGCAGCGGGGCCAGCGGTGGTCCGGAATCCTTCATCGCGCGATCAAGAGCTGACGAATCATCATTATCGCCGACCCCCGAAACGCTGCAACGGCGGCTGGCTGCGCTCGGCGGCGTAGCTGGCCTGCGAGAAAGCCCGTGCAAAGGCGATCAAGCCATCCCAGTCCTGAACTCGGTGTACCGCAATCTTCAGCTCCTCCAACACTTTGAGGAAAGCAGCCGGCTTCCAGCCCTTGTGCACGTTCAGCGCCAGGGTCATCCCGGCGCCCCCGCGTGCCAGCGCCTGGACCAGCAGATCCTTGCCCGGGGTGCCCTGCTCGTCCTGGTTGAGAATGGTGTCGACGCCCTCGTCGGAAAGCACCAGCAGATGCACCGGCCGCGCGTTTTTTGCGCGGTCACGATAGGTCTCGCGCAGCACGTTGAGCGGAAACTGGGTCGATCCACCGAGGTAGCCGGTGAGCACCCGCAGCACCGCCTGGCGATCGCGAACGAAGCCAGGAGTGGACTGGTAGTGACCGCGACCGCTCCACAGCGTGGCCTGCACCCGGGCGCCGGCCTTGAAGGCGCTGAGTGCCACAATCGCGCCGGCCAGGGTAATCGCGCTGAAGGCCTGCTGCGGGTTGGGCATCGAGCCCGAGCAGTCCACGTACAGATCCAGATCCACCGGCTGGATCTCCGGCAGCGATCCCTGAGTCTGGCCATAGGTGCGCTGCACGGTGGTGAAGCCGGGCACCACCACCGGCGAGCGGATCACGCTTTCCAGCCAGTCGATCTGCTCCAGCGGTTCGCCCGGCTGCCAGGGCTCGGTGCCCTCCATTTGCGGCTCTTTGGATTCCGGCGCGTGGCGTTGCGGCATCCGCACCAAATGGCGTCTGGCCAGCTCGCTGTAGTAGCGCGCGGCGACATCGCTCTGGCTCAGATCCAGTCCCAGCTGCTTGAGAATCTCGCCGTATTCGAAGGGCGTGCGGCGCTGCCCCTGTCCCGGTTTGCTGCTGCCCTGGGCGGCGGGCTTGCCTTCGCTGTCCTTGCCGCCCACGGTCTTCTCATCGGCCTTCTGGCTGGGCCGCCCGGCGTTGATTTTAGGGTCCTCCGCCGGATGAATCGCGGCCTCGTCGTCCTCCATTTCGGCCAGCCCATCGGGCATCCCGCCGGCCCCGCTGACCTGATCCAGATCGATCAGCTGGCCCAGCTTGCCCGGCGGCTGGCGCTGCTTGTCGGCCATCAGATAGGGCAGACACAGCGCGGCGAAGCCCCCCGCGCCACCCAGCCATTCGCTGGCGTAGACCCGGATCAGTTCGGCGCCGAGCAGGGCGTCGCCCTCGGCCACATCGTCCAGCGGTGCTGCCGTCAGCGTGCCCTTGCTCAGGCCCCACAGGTATTCGTAGATCCGCAAATACACCTGCCACAGCGCGCTGGGGCTGGTCTTGCCGGCGTCCTTGGGCGGCTTGACCAGGCAGCGGTAGACCCCGGCCATGTCCAGCTCCACCTGGCGCTGGAGCCGATCATTGATCAGCAGGTCGGCGTAGAGGTTGGCGATCAGCGGGGCCTCGGCCTCGAAGCTGGGCAAGCCGCGGCGCACTCGCGCCAGCAGGCGGCCGTGATCGGAAAGATCGGCCGGCACGTAAAGGTGATGACCGATCTCGTGGGCGAGAATTTCGCGGGGAAAATCATCCAGCCCCAGCTGACTGATCTGGGTCAGGTCGATCACCACCCGGTGATCATCCAGCCGGATCATCGCGATCCCGCCGCGCAGCCCCTCGCGCTCGGCCTGCTTGGCGCTTTCGCACAGCAACGGATCGCGCAGGCGCACGAAGCGACTCCAGGCGGACTGAGCGGTCGGCCAGGCCTCCATCCAGCGCTCGGCCAGCGCCTTCATCTCAGCCTTCCAGCTGCGGCTTGCAGGCGTACAGCCGCACCCAGTAGGACGAATCCAGGCAGATCGCCGCGGTATGGCCATCGAAGCTCCAACTGCGCACCGAACCCGGCAGCTGCAGCCGGCTGCCCGAGGGGACGTGCTTGAGCGTGCGCTTGTCGACTCGCAGATCCTCCTCGGAGCGCGGCTGCTGCAGCACCGGCAGTTCACCGTCCGCCACCAGCTGGGCGCCGCAGCTGTCTGCGCACAGCGCATATTCGTTGTCGGCGTCGACCAGGCGGATCCGCCCGCGGTCGAACAGCGCGATCGGCAGCGAAGTGAAATAGCCACCCAGACCGCTGAAGCCGCCGACCTGTCCCACTTCCACCAGCCGCGGCGGGCCAAAGGCCGGCAGCGGCTCCGCCCAGGGATCATCGCGCAGCCTGGCGAGAATGTCGTTGAGCACCTCACGATCGGTGCTCGGCCAGCCCAGGCAGGCGGCCAGGATCCGCGGCGGCAGCTGGGCCGCCTGAGTCAGCGCGGCAGCGCGGAAGGCCGCGACGCCGGCGCGCCAGGCCAGTACCTGGCCGGCGCGCAGCAGCACATCGATCTGGCCGGGGTGGGTCAATTCGGCGTGGATCTCGACCATCCCCTCCAGCCACTGTGAACCACGCCCACGATGGCGCTCCAGATAGAGCACCGCGTTGCTCAGCGCTCCGCACAGCCGACGCGGCGCCTGCGCCACCGAGGCGGCCATCTGCGGCAACAGCTGGGTCCACAGCTGATCGATTAATCGCGGATGTTCGGGATTGGGTCGCTGACCGCCCAGCAGCAGCGCCAGAGCGACCTCGTAGAGCTCGGCGGTCACGATCTCCACCCGCGCCGCATCGTTCTTTGCGACCGCCTCCACCAGCGGCGCGACCCACTCACGCAGGCTGCTGCCGAAGGCCTGCGGATCCAGATTCGGTCGGCTGGCCTGGGCCAGCTTGAACTGCTGGTTGTAGCGCTCGCGCGCGGCGCTGAGCGCTTGCTCGAAGTGCGGGGCCGCGGACATCGGATCACTCTGGCCTTGCCGGCGCTCAGTGTAGCCTGCCGCCAACCCGCCCGCGAACCGCGGCACCGGTCAGCCCCGCAGCTGCCCGCTGACCAACTCGCCCAGCGCCAGTGACGAGGTCAGCCCCGGCGATTCGATCCCAAACAGCTGTACCAGCCCGGCCAGCCCATGATCGGCCGGCCCCAGCACCCGGAAGTCGACGCTGGGCTCGCCCGGCCCGCTCAGCTTGGGCCGCACCCCGACGAAATCCGGCTGCAGATCGTCCGCCGGCACCCCCGGCCACCAGTCGGCGATGGCGGCAATGAAGGCCGCGCGCTGACTGTCGTCGAAGCGGTAGTCCGGTTGCGCAATCCAGCGCAAGTCGGGTCCAAAGCGACAGCGGCCGCCCAGATCCAGGCCCAGATGGACGCCCAGACTGCCGGCCGGCGGCAGCGGGTAGATCAGTTCGTTAAACGGGGCCTTGCCGCGCAGGCTGTAGTAGTGCCCCTGGCCGTAGTACAGGCGCGGCAGGTGGGCAGCCGGGAAGCCCTCGATGGCCGCGGCCAGCGCCGGCGCGCCCAGCCCGGCGGCATTGACCAGCTCGGCGCAGCTGATGCTGCCCTGATCGGTGTCCACGGCCCAGCCGCCGCCGACCGCGCGCGCGCCGCGAACCGCGATCCGGGTGATCAGCTGGCCCTCCAGCGCTTCAATCTCGCCCTGCAGCGCGACCACCAGCTCCGGCACATCGACGATTCCGGTGCTCGGCGAGTCCAGCGCGGCCACACAGCGCAACGCCGGCGCTCGCGTCAGCGCCTGCGGTCCATCCAGCCAGCGCACCTCCACGCCGTTGATCGCCGCCTGCTGCTCGATCTGGCGCAGCCGCGGAATCTGCTCCGCAGAGGTCGCTACGATCAGCTTGCCGACCTGGCGATGGGCGATCCCGCGCTCGCGGCAATAGGCGTACAGCAATTCCTTGCCGCGCACGCAGCAGCGCGCCTTCAGCGAATCGGTGGCGTAGTACATCCCGGCGTGAATCACCCCGGAGTTGCGGCTGGAGATGCCCTCACCGGCGCGCTCATTGACCTCCAGCACCCAGACCCGGCGGCCGCGCAGAGCCAGCGCACGGGCAATCGCCAGCCCGACCACGCCGGCACCCACCACGATGCTGTCGATATCCATAGGCGCTGACCCTTTGAGTTCCCGCCGCAATGACCAGAGTACGCAGGCCGCCCGAATCGCTTCAAGCTCATCCTCGCCCGATCAGGGTACGCTTGGTCCGTGTCCCTTTGATGAGCCTGGAAAGCACACCATGGAGCCTTTCATTCTTGCCCTGGACCAGGGCACCAGCAGCTCGCGGGCGATCGTCTTCGACCAGCACGCCGAGCCGCTGGCCAGTCACTCACAGGCCTTCCAGTGCCGCTATCCGCAGCCGGGCTGGGTCGAGGCCGATCCGGAGGAACTGTGGCAAACCCAGCGTGCTTCCATCGACGGCGCGCTGCAAAAGGCCGGGATCGGCACGGCAAAGGTCACCGCAATCGGCCTGACCAACCAGCGCGAAACGGTGATGGCCTGGGACCGCAGCACTGGCGCAGCGCTGACCCCGGCGATCGTGTGGCAGTGCAGACGCACCACCGACCAGTGCCAGGCATTGCGCGAGCGCGGACTGGAGCCGCAGATCCGCGAACGCACCGGGCTGCTCCTCGATCCCTACTTTTCCGCCACCAAGATGGGCTGGCTGCTGGATTCCGATCCGGCGCTGCGCCGCGCCGCCGAGCGCGGTGAGGCCGCCTTCGGCACCGTCGACAGCTGGGTGATCTGGCGTCTAAGCGGCGGGCGCAGCCATCTGACCGATGCCAGCAATGCCTCGCGCACGCTGCTGTTCAATCTGGCCAGCGGCCAGTGGGATCCGTGGCTGCTGGAGTGCTTCGGGATTCCGCCGGCCTGCCTGCCGCATATCTGCGACTCGGCCGGGATCCTGGCGCACACCGATCCGGCGGTGATCGGCGCCGAAGTGCCGATCTGCGGGATCGCCGGCGACCAGCAGGCGGCGCTGTTCGGACAGGGCTGCGTGCACCCCGGCATGGCCAAGAACACCTATGGCACCGGCTGTTTTCTGCTGCTCAATACTGCCGGGGAGATCGTCCGCTCCAGCCACGGTCTGCTCTCGACCGTGGCCTGGCGGCTGAACGGTCGGCTGTCCTACGCGCTGGAAGGGTCGGTATTCATGGCCGGGGCGCTGATCCAGTGGCTGCGCGACGAGTTGGGCATCATCGACAGCGCGCAGCAGTCAGAAGCACTCGCCGCGTCGGTGCCCGATAGCGGCGGGGTTCACCTGGTGCCTGCGTTTACCGGACTGGGCGCGCCGCACTGGGATCCACATGCGCGCGGCATGATCAGCGGGCTGACCCGCGGCAGCAACCGTGCGCACATCGTCCGCGCGGCAATCGAAGCGGTGGCCTGGCAGAACTTCGATCTGCTGCAGGCGATGCAGGCCGATACCGGCAGCCCGCTGCAGGAGCTGCGTGTGGATGGCGGGATGAGCCAGAACAATCTGCTCTGCCAGTTCCAGGCCGACGTGCTGCAGCAGCGGGTCAGCCGCGCCGCCCAGACCGAGAGCTCCGCTCTGGGCGCGGCGCTGCTCGCCGGGCTGGGCTGCAGCCTGTGGGACTTCGAGCAGATCGATCGCCTTTGGCGCGGCGATCGCCAGTTCGATCCGACGATGAGCGTGGCCGAGCGCGACCGTCAGCTGGCCGGCTGGCAGCAGGCGTTGCGTCAGGTGCGTCATCGCTGAGCCGGTAACGCTGCAAGCACGAAAAGGATTCCCGGATGGCCAAACCTGAGCCCTGCCCCTGCGGTCGCCCGCGCCCCTACGCCGACTGCTGCGGGCGACTACACCGGGGCCAGCCGGCCGAGACCGCCGAGGATCTGATGCGCTCTCGCTACAGCGCCTTTGTGCTTGGGGATCGCGACTACCTGCTGCGCAGCTGGCATCCCCGTACCCGCCCCGCCGAGCTGAGCCTGGACGCTCCAGGCAGCACTCGCTGGCTGGGTCTGACGGTCAAGCGCCATCAATCTACTGGAGACGACACCGCGGTAGTCGAGTTTGTCGCCCGCTACAGAACGGGCGGTGCGAGCGCGGTGCGCCTGCACGAGGTCAGTCGCTTCGTTCGCATCGACGGCAGCTGGCTTTATCTCGATGGAGAAGGCTGAGTCTGCGGTGACCCCTGCCGCGGTATCAGCCAGCTAGTTGTCGTCAGGCGAGGCCCACCAGCCGATACCGTCCTGGAGTTCAGGAATCGGGTAGTCCCGCTGCTCCAGGCTCTCAACCTCGCGACCCCTGCCTGCCGCGCACCAGCGCTCGAGCAGGGATTCGGCCGCTGCGCGGCTGCGCGCGGCAATACCGAAACTGCGCTGAGTTCGCCAGTTCGAACCGCTGGACTCGTCACGATGGGCATGCGGCGTCCCGTAGCTGCAGCGCAGGCAGTACTGCCGCAGTGAATCGGTCCAGTCCTCCACCTCCGCCACCTCGGCATGCTCGGCCTGCGCGAGCGCCTCGGCGTCAGCGGCTTCGGGGCAGATGCAGAAGGCGGCATAGGTCGCAAACTCGGACTGCTGCAGTCGCTGCAATGCATTGAACACGAATACCTCGCTGCTGCCCCAACGCCTCCTCCCAGTCGAAGCGCCGTCGTGCAGCACGATGTCGCCGCAGCGATAGCCGCTCTCCGGCAGCGGTACGTTCAGCAATTTGGCGCGAACCACGTCGATCCGCTGGGCAAACAGGGTTTCGCCCTCATCCCAGGCATTCAGACGGATGCTGCAGTGTCCGAAATTTCCCTCTACTGGACCATGCTCACCGGGCAGCTTGATCCCGACCTGCTGCCACAACCGACGCGCCTGATCGTGATCAGCCAGCGCAGTCGCGGCGATACCGGCATTCCAAACGCTGGCTTCATCGAGCTCGGACCGTAGCGCCAGCGAGCGCGAGTTGTGCGCCAGACAGGCCGACCAATCGCGCAGATACTTGCAGGCGAGGCCAGCCATGTAGTGCAGGTTGGGATCGTCTGGTTCGATCGCCAGCAGCGCTTCGAAGAGCTCCCGCGCCTGGCCCAACTTCGAATCATCGAAGGCGGCATAGGCCCGCTCGCGCAGGTCCGGCTGCTTTTCGCTTGATTCGGCCGTCACTGGACCTGCTCTTGCGCCCAGACTGCCAGCTTCTCCCGCCCGATCTTGGCGTTGTGGCGGATATCCACCGGAAAAGCCTTGGGATAGACGCGGAATTCGCTGAGCTGCTCGGTCAGCGGGTGGCGCGTGGCCAGCTCGCGCAGTTCGGCAAAGATTCGTGGGTGCTCGCTGCCCGGGATATCGGGCTCCAGTTCGAGCACCATCACCGGGGTCTGTGCGCCGGCAGGGCCGATGCCGACCAGGGCACTGCGAAAGACCTGCGGATGACCGTTGATGATCGGCTCGACCTGCTCGGTGTACAGCGTCCCGTTGGGGGTCACCACCCGCTGTGACTTGCGCCCGCAGAACCACAGCCGTCCCTGCTCATCGAAGTAGCCCATATCGCCCATCCGATGGACGATGGCATCACCGTCGCGGACCTTGGCCCGCGCGGTCTGCTCCGGCAGTCCGTAGTACAGATCGGTCGCGGTCGGCCCGGCGACGGTGATCTCACCGATCTGCCCGGCGGCCAGTTCGCGCACCTGAGCCCACTCGGCATGCGGCTGGTCATCCGGCGCGATGATCCGCACCCGGTTCGGTGCGACCACCCGGCCGACCAGGGTGCCGGCCCCGTGTTCGGTATGGCCCTTGGCCACCGCCGCCAGCTCGCGGCTTTCCACCACTGCCACCGGCAGACACTCGGTGGCGCCGTAGGGAGTCCACAGCTTGCCGTCCTCGGGCAGCATCTTGAGCATTCGCTCGATCACCGGCAGCGGCACCGGAGCGCCGGCCGAGATCACCCGCTTCATGGTCGGCAGCTTGATCCCGCGGACCGCACCGTAGCGGCTCAGGGTATCGACCAGCGCCGGCGAGCCGAACAGATTGGAGATCCCGAAGTCCTCGATGGTGCGAATCAGCCTGACCGGATCGGCCAGCGCCGGGCGGGTCGGATCCATGTCCGGAATCACCGTGGTCATCCCCAGTGCGGGGTCGAACAGGGCAAAGGGCGGGAAGGTGGGCAGATCGATCTCGCCGGGACGAATGTCAAAGGCCGCACGCAGCAGATCGACCTGGGCAACGAAGTGGCGATGGCGGTAGACCACGCCCTTGGGGATCCCGGTGGAGCCGGAGGTGAACAGGATCGCCGCCGGATCATCGGGATCGACCGCGACAGCGCCGCCCGGCTTGCCGGCCAGCTGCTTTTCTCCCAGCGCGCGCAGCGCCGGATAGCCGATGCCGCCGGCAAAGCGACCCTTGCCCACCCACACCTTGCGCCGGATGCTGCCGCGCGCCCAGCCGAACAGCACCCGTCCAAGATGCGCCAGCGGAATCCCGACAAAGGCCTCGGGCTGGGCCTGGGCCAGACAGGTCGACAGGGCGCGCCGGTCAATCCCCGGATCGACCAGCACCGGCACCGCACCGGCCTTGAACAGCGCGAACATCAGGATGAACAGCTCCAGCGACGGTCGCACCATCAACACCGTGCGCACCCCGCGACCAATCCCGTAGGCGGCCAGCCCAGCCGCAATCGCGTTGGACTCGCGCTCCAGCTGGGCGTAGCTCAGATGAGTGTGTGCCTGCCGACCCAATCCATCGCGCCCTGCAGGCACGAAGATCGCCACCTGATGGGGGCGATCGGCGGCCATTCTGGTGAGGTATTCGGCGATGTTGGGGGCACTGTGGGTTGGCTTGGTCACGGGATGGCGTTTTGCAGTGTGAAAGGGCCCAGGGCTCAAGGCCCAGGGCCCAGGAAGGCGTCGCGGATTGGGATTCTATGTCCTTGCGTGAAATCTGTAATACGCGTGGCGATCGGTCTGGCGCCGCTCCCTGGGCCCTGAGCCCTGGGCCCTTCGCTACAAGTGTCAGCTCAAGAACGCCTTGACCCGCGGCAACACCCGATCGCCGGCGTCTTCCAGCACATAGTGACCGGCGTCTTCGTAGACATCCACGTCGGCGGCCGGGAAGCGCGCCTGCCAGCTGGCCAGAAAATGGTCATCGAAGACGAAATCGTGGCGGCCCCACTGAATCAGCATCGGGTGGTCACTGAGCCGCTCCAGCTGCTCGGCGGTCTGCTGCACCAGATCAAATCCCGGATCACCGTGCTGCAGCGGGATGTCATGGACAAACTCATAGGTCGCCAGGCGCCGATCCGCAGTCTTGTAGGGGGCGATGTAGCCGGCGCGAGTGGCCAGACTCATCGGCTTTTTCACCGCCATTCGGGTGGCGCCGACCACAAAGGCGTTGAAATGCTTGACCAGAAAAGCGCCCAGCGCAGTATTGCGCACCAGCTTCAGGGTGAACGGCAGGCGCTTGCCGGGCGGCAGGCCAAAGGCGGCAGTGTTGAGTATCACCAGTCGGCGCACCCGCTTGGCGTGTTGCACCGCCCAGGCGCAGCCAATCATCCCGCCCCAGTCGTGCACCACCAGATCCAGCTCGCCCTCGGGCAGCACCTGATCGATGAAGCTGGACAGATCAGCGACTCTATCTGCCAGCCGGTAGCCATAGTCGGTCTTCTCCGGCCGCGCCGAAAAACCCATGCCGATGTGGTCCGGCACCAGGCAGCGGCGGTCAGACGAGAGCGCGCTGACCAGCTTGCGGTAGTAGAAGGACCAGGTCGGATTGCCGTGCACCATCAGCACCGGCGGATGCGCCGCATCGCTCCGCGGACCCTCGTCCAGGTAATGCATCTGCTGCCCGTGGACATCCAGATAGTGCGATTGGAAGGGGTATTCGGGATGCTTGTAGGCGCTCACGGCGGAACCGGATTGGGCAAGGGGGCGGGCAAGATGGCCCAGCGCGGGCTTTGGTGCAAGTGATTTGGGGGAGGAGAGGGCCCAGGGCCCAGGGAAGAAGAGGGCCCAGGGCGCAGGGAAGAGGGCCCAGGGCCCAGGAATGCGCTGCCAGCACCGTGAGGATTCTGGCCATGCACCCGCTGAACCCGGGAATTTCTCCGCCCGCGGTCCTCAAGAACTTCAGACCGGCTCTGGGCCGAGGGCATCCTGCCCGCAAGCGTCTGCACGATCAGGCCGTGCGTCCTTTGAGCCCTGGGCCCTTTTCCCACGGCATGCGGGCGAGACGCCCGCGGTCCCCAAGAATCTCAGGCCGGCTCTGGACCGCGGGCATCTTGCCCGCAATCTTCTGCACGATCAGCCTTGCATCCTCTGGGCCCTGGGCCCTCTACCCTGGGCCCTCTTCCCTGGGCCCACTTCCCTGGTC
Organism: Lysobacterales bacterium; assembly: GCA_020442775.1. GTDB lineage: Bacteria > Pseudomonadota > Gammaproteobacteria > Xanthomonadales > SZUA-5 > SZUA-5. Next base: position 10,580 of record JAGRJL010000161.1, read on the forward strand.
CCTCTTCCCTGGTCCCTCTTCCCTCTTCCCTGGGCCCTGGGCCCTTTCTCACCTCACCCCTACCGCTGCGGCAGCGCCGCGCCCGGCACCGATGGCGCGCCGGCTGCGACCAGCGCCTGCTCCAGCGCGGGCAGGGTCTGACCTTCAAACTGGTTCACCTCGGCGCTCCACTGGGCATACTCGGCCTCGGCGATCTCCAGGCTGCGCAGATGGGAGGGGGTCGGCCCGTAGCTGGAGAACTGCACTCCCAGCAT
>JAGRJL010000161.1:10879-18064 GCA_020442775.1 Lysobacterales bacterium
GCCTTGGAAGCATTGCCCGAAAAGGCCTCGGTCAACACGAACAGCTGTTGGCGCGCGGCCTCATACCGACGATCAACCGCGCCGCGATCCTGCGCCCGGGCCAGCGCCTGGCCCAGCTGCTCCACCCGCAGCGCCAGCGCAGGCAGCTTCAGATTGGCTGCGGAGATTCCGCGACCCAAATCGTTGAGGCGCTTGATATAGGCGCCGGTTTCGGCCAGCGGGCGGGCCGGCAGGCTGCCGCTGCGCATCTGCTCGACCACCACCTCGACCGGTCCGGCGAGGGTGCTGACCACGCCGTCGACCTTCTGCTCCAGGGTTGCCGAGTAGCGACCCGGCATCGCCAAGAAGCCGGTGGGTTCGGGAGTGAACCAGCTCGGCGGGGTACCGATGGCCTCCATCGCCGGATAGCGCAGATCCCAGCTGACCCGATGCACGCCCTGCTTGGCTGGCCCGGGGACCCGGCGCACCACCGCGCCTTCGGCGTCGCGCACCACCACCATTACCTCTGGAGCCTGCTCGCGGCGTTCGGCTTCAATCGCCGACCAGCTCGGCATCGGGGTGTTCTCGCCCTCGGCGATCTTCGGCTTCTCGGCCTGCTTGCGCTGTTCGCTGCGCGAGCGCAGATCGTCCTTCAGGTAATAGGTGAACAGCGCGCCGAAGTCGGGGTTCGGCGCCACGTAGTAGTCGTGGCCATTGTAGGCCTGACCATCACCGGCCAGCGGCCGGCGTTCGATGTACCACCAGGCCCGCCGCGGCGGATACAGCGCGGCCTCGGTTTCCAGCGATGCGGCGTTGAGATTGCGCAGCGCAGAGTAGTCGTCAAGGATGAAGAAGCCGCGGCCGAAGGAAGCCGCGACCAGATCGTTCTCGCGGCGCTGGATGGTCACGTCGCGGAAGGAAATGGTGGGCGCGTCGCCCTTGAGCTGGATCCAGTGCTTGCCCGCATCGACGGTGAAGTACAGGCCGAACTCGGTGGCGGCGAAATACAGTTCAGGCATCACATGATCCTGCACCAGCCGCCAGACCAGGTGGCGATCGGGCAGATCGCCGACCATCGAGCGCCAGCTGCGGCCGCGGTCGTCCGAACGCAGCAGCATCGGGCGGAAATCGCCGTTTTTGTGATTGTCCAAGGCTACATAAACGGTGTCGGCGTCGTACAGATCAGCGCGCAGGTCGTTGACGAAGGCCTCCCTGGGCACCCCCGGCAAACTGCCAACCGCAATTGCGCGCCAGGTCTGGCCGCCGTCCTCGCTGACCTGGATCAGGCCATCATCGGTGCCGGCGTAAAGCAGATCTTCGTCCTTGGGCGACTCGGCCAGTGAGGTGATGCTGCCGAACTTGCTCATCGCGTACATGTCCCAGGCCGAATCCCAGCTCTGCTGGCGACCCATCATCGGCATCTGGGTGCGCTCGATGGCGCGGCTCAAATCAGCCGAGATGGCGCGCCAGCTGTCGCCGCGATCATCCGAGCGCCAGACCCGCTGCGAGGCGAAATACAGCCGCTTGGGATCATGGGCACTGACCACGATCGGCGCATCCCAGTTGTAGCGTTCGGGGCCATCGTCCGCTTCCGGCTGCGGCTGGATGTATACGATCTCGCCGCTGCTGCGGTCATAGCGCGCCAGATTGCCTTCCTGCCACTCGGCATACACGATGTTCGGATTGCCCGGCTCGGTGGCCGACTGATGGCCGTCGCCGAACAGGGTGGTGAACCAGTCGGCGTTGCGAATGCCGTTGCGGGTGTCGGTGCGCGAGGGCCCGCCCTGGGAGGAGTTGTCCTGGGTGCCGCCGTAGACGTTGTAGAAGGGCGCGTCATCATCCACCGCCACCTTGTAGAACTGGGTGACCGGCAGATTCTTGATGTAGCGCCAGGTCTGCGCCAGATCATGGCTTTCGTAGAGACCGCCGTCGCTGCCGACCAGCAGATAATCCGGATCATCGGCGCGGAAGGCCAGCGAGTGGTTGTCCGAATGCTTCTGCTTTTCCTCCATCTCGCGGAAGGTCTTGCCGCCATCGTCGCTGATCTTGATGCGAACGTCGGCCAGATAGATGCGATCGAAGGCGTGCGGACTGGCGTAGAGCTCCTGATAGTAGTGCGGACCGGTGCCGCCGGAGACCGTGTCGGAGCGCTTTTCCCAGCTGCTGCCGCGATCGCTGGAGCGGAACAGCCCGCCGCTGCGCCGCTCCAGTTCGATCGCCGCATAAACCACGTCCGGCTGCTGTGGCGAGATCGCCAGGCCAATCTTGCCCATCACCCCCTCGGGCAGGCCGGTCTTCAGCCGTTCCCAACTTTCCCCGCCATCAGTGGAGCGATGCACGCCGGACTCCGGCCCGCCGCCGATGAAGTTGGCCACGCTGCGCTGGTGCTGCCAGGTGGCGGCATACAGGCGGTCGGGATCACGCGGGTCGATCACCACGTCGGTGACCCCGGTCCATTCGCCCGCGCTGAGCACGTTCTTCCAGCTCTTGCCGCCGTCTACGGTCTTGAACAATCCGCGCTCACCGCCTGGCGACCACAGCGGCCCCTGCGCCGCCACCCAGACCACGTCGCTATCCTCGGGATGGACGATGATTTTGGCAATGTGTTCGGAGCGCTTCAGCCCGAGGTTCTCCCAGGTGCTGCCGCCATCGCGGCTGCGATAAACGCCATCGCCAAATCCCACGTGACGCCCGCCGACGTTCTCGCCGGTGCCCACCCACACCGTATGTCGGTTGCTCGGGTCCAGAGTGACCGTGCCGATGGAATAGGAACCCTGACCATCGAACACCGATTGCCAGGTAGTGCCCGCATTGAGCGTCTTCCAGACCCCGCCCGAACTCACGCCCACGTACCAGACGCTGGGGTCTTCCGGATCGATCGCTACATCGGCGATCCGCCCGGACATGAATGCAGGCCCGATCCCGCGCAGCTTCAGTCCGGCAAAGGTGTCGGCGCTCATTCCGCCCTTGGGCGGTTCCTTGCCATCGGCGGCCAGGGTGGCGGTAGCAAACAGCAACAGCAGGAGGAATCCTGAAAGACCTTTCATCTTGGCTCCCGAATCAGTCACGAAACGAAATCGAGCCCGGAGTGTAGCGGTTGCCAGGTCGGGTCCGCGTCAGCGCGGGCTGACACGCGCAGCTAGTGTGGCGTCCCCAAACCAGCACGCAGGTTTTCCAACCGCCGTCGCCGATTCTTCGTTCGCTTACCCGCCTGGCGGTCATGGCACCCGGCGCCACCGCCCAGGATCTGGCGGCATGGCTGGCCTCTCCCAGGGCTATCGCTTATGCGGCCGTGGACAGGACTCCCCGATCCGATTGCGGACCTGCAGCCAGATTGATGACCCGGTCGGCGCTGCGCAGCGTTTCGGAACGGTGCGCAATCGCGATCCGGGTGATCGAGAGCGACTTCAAGGCAGCATTGATGCGTCGCTCGGTGGCCTGGTCAAGAAAGCTGGTGGCCTCATCCATGACCAGAATCGACGGTCGCGCGTAAAGCGCCCGGGCCAACAGCAAACGCTGCTTCTGACCCCCGGAGAAGCCATTTCCAGCCTCGCCGATCAGGGTCAGATATTTCATCGGCAGCGCCTCTATGTCTGCATCAATGCCGGCCAGCGCCGCGCATTGCTGAACCCAGCCCTCATCCGGAGAGCTGTCGAACATGGAGATGTTCTCGATGATGGTCCCGCCCAGCAGATAGTCATCCTGCATCACCGCCGCCATCCCGCGGCGGCGCGCGGCGGCGCTCAGTTCGCCGCTCGACTGCTGGCGGATGTGGATGGTCCCTGAGGTGGGTTCGTGCAGGCCCAGCAGCAGCTTGACCAGAGTGGACTTCCCGCAGCCCGATGGCCCGGCAATCGCCACAAACTCACCGCTGTCGACGGTGAACGAGACATCGCGCAGGACCAGCGGATCGAATCTTGAATAGCGGAAACTGACCGATTCGAAGCGAACGCTGGCGTCGTCTGAGACCGGTCCATCGGAGCCTTCCGGTTCCGGCTCGGTGAGTACCAGATCGGCCAGCCGGTCCTTGTGCGCCGCGACGTTGCGCATCTCGAATCCGCGCTCGACCACCGTGGCGATGCGGCTGGCGAACTGTTCCCGATAGGCCAGAAACGCCAGCAGCAACCCGAAACTCAGCTCGTTCTGCACCACCCAGGCCGCACCGATGGCCACCACCGCCACCCGTTCCAAACCAAAAACAATGGTGGAAGCTGATCGCTGCAGAATGCCGATGGATTCCACCGCGATCTGGTCGACGCAGGCGTCGTTGGCCAGATTGAGCCATTGCGACTCGCGCACGCCCTCGCGCCCGAACAGCTTGATCGCCTGAAAGGCGCGGATGGTTTCCAGGAAATGACTTCTCAGTCCGGCATCGCTCAAGGCCAGTGCCTGAGTCGCGCTGACCGCCCGTCGACTGGTCAGTGCGCGGAGCGCAATCACCACCAGCAGGGCCATCAGTGACAGGAAGGCGAGCCGGGGGGCGCAAAGCAGCATCGCCGCGAACACCAGCAGCGACATCGTTGCATCAATCAGGGTTTCGATGAAGGCGGTCGTCATCACCCGCTGGATCTGGCTGATCCCATCGAAGCGCGAGGTCACGTCGCCCAGCTGCCGCTTGGCAAAGAAAGCCAGCGGCAGGCGGACCACACGCTCCAGCACATTGGCCTTCCAGTGCAGCCCGACCAGGGTGCTGATCGCCAGCAGCGACCACGAGCGCAGTGCGGCAAAGACCGACTGCAGCATGACCACCAGAGCGAAACCGACGCCAACGGTGAGCAACAGGTCGGTGGAGCTGGGGGTGATCACGTCATCGGTGACCACCTTGAGCAGCAGCGGAGAAAGCAGCGTGCTCAGCTCCACCGCGACTGCCGCGGCCAGGACCAGCGCGGCTGGACGACCTAGACCCGGAATGTGTCCGGTGATCTGGCGCAGCGAGACCTGTCTGGCGGCACGCTGGCGCTGCAGTGCGGCAGTCGGCAGGGCTTCCACGGCAATGCCGGAAAAATGGCGCGAAACCTCCGCCCAGGTCAGTTCACGGCGACCCAGTCGGGGATCATGAACCACCGCACCGTGACGACTGGCCTTCACCAGCACCACAAAATGGGCAAGATCCCAGTGCAGAATCAGGGGCGCCGCAAGATCCCGCAGCGACTCCAGGTCCGCCCGCAGCGGGCGCACGCGCATGCCCATGGTGCGCAGTATGGACATCAGCTCGGCCAGGTTGGCGCCGCGACTGGAAAGGTCGAACTGCTGGCGTGCGCGGGCAAAATCCCATTCGCTGCCATGGGTTGCGGCCACCATCAGCGCGCATGCCAACCCGCATTCGGCTGCTTCGGACTGATAGATGAGCGGGGTTTGTCGGGTTCTTGCTGGGTTCATCTTGCGAATACCAAATCCCAAAGGGATCTTTGTTCAATAGTGATCTCGGCCTTGAATCGCATGCCCACGCGCAGCGGCCTGGTATCGCCGTCGGGGGTCACCAGGGCCTCGGGCAGCGAGAGCCGGGACAGATATTGCGGCGCGGCCGCCTCGCTCGATTGCGGAGGGGTCGGTAGATCGCTGATCCAGTCGACCCGTGAGGGCAGCTTGCCGAACTTCTGATGCGGATAGGCATCAAACCTCAGCGCGACCAGATCACCCACCTGGATCGATTCCACGGCCGCATTGGGGATCTGGGCCAGCGCCTGCAGCTCGGCGCCGGATGGCAGAATCTGCAGCAGCAGTTCACCCTCGGCGACGCCGTTTCCGGGGTGCTTCCAGAGCCCGGAAACGATGCCCGCCACCGGCGAACGTATTTCGCTGCCAATCTCATTGCGCGCCCGGCGCAGACTGTCCTGCAATCCAACCACGGTGTCGCCGATCGCCGCCAGCCTGGCTTCCAGATCCAGCAGCCTGGAGTCCCTGGCCTGGGCCTGTTCCAGCAGGCGGCGGCCGGTCGATTCAATCTGGGCGCGGAGCAATAGCACCTTCTCGTCCAGCGCCTGCAGTGATTGCTGCCGCTCGATGACCTGAACTTCCGGGATCAGCCCACGCTCGCCTGATTCACGATAGACCTCCAGCAGCTTGCGGCCGGTTGCGGCCTGCGCTTCGGCCTGGGTCAGCTGTTGTTCGACCAGTGCAGCCTCTCGGCGCAGCGATTGCTGCTGTTGGTCGAACTGGTTCAGCCACTGAGATCGCTCCTGTACCAGTTGAGCGCTCAGGCGCTCACGCTCGGCAAGCTCCCGCTCGAATTGCTGAACCATTTCCTGGGCCCGAACCGGGCTCGCGTCGACTCCACCGGAAATCGTGACCAGCACCTGGTCCCTGGAGACGCGCTGACCAAGCGCCACATGAACCCCCTCAATCACGCCGCTGACCGGCGCAGTGAGTTCGGCGATACCACCATTGGCCTGCACCTCGCCGACGACCTCGAGCCGCGTCGGCCAGCTCGACAGAGCCGCCCAGCACAGCAGCGCGCCGGCCGTTGGCAGCAAGCAGGCGGCCGCCCACTGCGCCTGTCGCACCAGCGCGTAGGCCGGCCGGCCGATCCAGCGTTCGCGATAGGCGGTCAAGGCCTCTGGGCGATAGAGCTCGCTGTTCACGGCAACTGGGCTCCGGATGGAGGATTCGCAGCCCCCGCGGCCGGTGCGGAGGGTGAGACCTCGCCCAGGTCGATGAGGCCATCAAAGGTCTCACTGCTGGCCGCCTGCCGCATGTCCGGATTACGCCGGGATTGCGCCAGTGGCGATCCTGCCAGCGGGGCTTCCTCGCAAAAGGGCGCGCATGCCCAGTGGCTGCCGTGCTGGGCCCTGAAGCTGTAGCTCCGCGCCGGCGGGCGGAGCCGCTGCAGCAAGCTGGGAGCGACGCTGATGCTGCTCGCCGGGCCGCTTTTTCGCGCGTGCAGGTTGCCCACCAGGGCCACCGCCCGCGCACCGGGTGCGTGCGCCATCGCGCGATTGATCGCTTCCGCCATCGCCCCGGTGCGGTCCGTCGCCTGCCAGTCGTCGATGGCGATCAGGCTCAAGTCCGCGCCCCGTTGGCGGAGCTCACGCAGCGAGGCGATCAGCTCGTGGATCGCGCGACTGCTGCGTCCATCCTGCATCTCGCGAGTCCAGAACGGCGTCGCAAGCAGCCGCTCGTCTGCGTTGCTCGCGGACGAATCCAGGTAGCGATCCAGCGCCGCCTGCTCGGCGCTGGGATACTCCAGCGCCACGATCAGCGCCTCCG
>JAGRJL010000162.1 GCA_020442775.1 Lysobacterales bacterium
TTGACCGCATTGGAGAAGCCCACGATCCAGAAATAGGTCAGCACCACCGCGCCTACCCCCAGCGGGGTGACCGCGTCCTTGATCAGCGGCAGATATAGCGCGGTTGCGGCCGGCGTATCGGCACTGAGGTAAAGGTAGATTGCAGCGGCAGCACCAAAGATCGACTGCAGCAGATACTTCCAGCGCGCCGGCAGGCCGCGACTGTCCTTCAAGATCAGCTTGCGATAGTCATCAATGAAGCCGATCAGACCAAAGCTCAGCAGTACGCCGAGGGCGACCCACACATAGCGGTTGTCCAGATCGGCCCAGAGCAGGATCGACACCGCAAGGGAAACGATGATCAGCACCCCACCCATGGTCGGGGTACCGGCCTTGGACAGATGGGATTGCGGCCCGTCTTCGCGAATGGTCTGCCCGATCTGCCTGGCCGCCAGTTTGCGGATCAGCAGCGGCCCCAGCGCAAGTGACAACGCCAGCGCGGTCAGCGCGCCCAGGATGGTGCGCATGGTCACATACTGCAGCACATTGAAGGCGCGCACGTACTGCGCCAGCCATTCACTCAGCCAGAGCAACACTGGACGTCTCCCGGTTGAAGCAGGGCCTGGCAGATTCTTTCCATTCCGGCTGCTCGTGAGCCCTTGACCAGCACCGCCACCTCGCCCCCGACTTTGGCAAGGTCTCCGCGGACCGCCGCGATCAATGCTGTGACGTCGAGACAGGCATGACCCTCTTGACCAAAGCGCTCTGCGGCCAGGGTTGCCAACGGCCCGAGGGCGTACAGCCGTTCGAACCCGGCGGTCGCTGCCTGCATTCCGACCTGACGATGCATTTCGGCCTCGCCCGGGCCCAGTTCCGCCATATCACCGAGCACCAGCCAGCGGCGAATTCCCAACTCGGCAATCGCTTCCAGCGCGGCCGCAACCGACGCCGGGTTGGCGTTGTAGCTGTCATCAATCAGGGTGAGGGCGCCATTCTGGTGCGGCTGCAGCCGACCGGGCTCAGGCACCGCATCGGCCAGTCCGGCGGCAATCTGGGCGGGCGTCGCCCCGGCCGCCAGGGCCAGTGCCGTCGCCGCCGCGGCGTTGCGCCGATTATGCGCACCCAGAAGCGGCAATCGCACCGCAATCTCGGCATCCGGGGTGAACAGCACGAAACGCTGCGGATATCCCGGCTGGGCCGGCCCCAGACGAACATCACCCCGGGTCTCGCCGAAATGGATCACTCGTCGGCCGGCGGCGAGCGCTTCCATCCGCGCAGCGAATGCATCGTCGCCGTTGATGACAGCGACTCCGTCGTCACCCAGTGCCGAATAGATCGCTCCCTTGGTCTCGGCGACCTCGGCACGACTGCCGAACTGGGCGATGTGGGCATCGGCCACATTGTTGACCAGGGCGACGTCGGGTTGGGCGATGGAGCACAGGTAGGCGATGTCGCCAGGCTTGCCGGCGCCCATTTCCAGGACCACGAAACGATGCTCGTCGCTCAGCCGTGCCAGGGTCAGCGGCAGTCCCAGCTCGTTGTTGAAGTTCCCGCGCGTGGCCAGGGTCGGTCCAGCATGACTGAGGATCCCTGCGGTCAGATTCTTGACCGTGGTCTTGCCGTTCGATCCAGTAATGGCAATCACGGTTGCCTGGTGCCGGCGCAGGTGCGCTCGGGCGATTTGCGCCGCCGCCTGGACCACGTCGTCGACCAGGATCTGCGGCAGCTCGTCGTCGACATAACGGCTGACCAGTGCGGCTGCAGCACCGGCGATGCGCGCCTGGGCAAGGAACTGGTGACCATCAACCCGCTCTCCGGGTATCGCCAGAAACAATTCGCCGGGCGTGAGTTTGCGGGTGTCCACGGTCATTCCGCGCACCAGTACGTCTTCGCCACGCAGGCAACCGCCGGTCCAATGCTCCAACTGACTGGTACGTGCGGTCAGCATGCGTTCTGCTCCAGCCATTCCCTGGCCACTTCGACGTCATCGAAGGCGCGCCGCACGCCCGCGCTTTCCTGGGTGCGCTCGTGACCCTTGCCGGCGATCAACAGCAAGTCGTCGGCGCCGGCGGCAGCCAGGCCGGCCGCAATTGCTTCGCCGCGATCGTGGATCACCTGGATCGACTCTGGTCGCTGGCAGCCGGACAAGATCTCGGCCACGATGGTCTGCGCCGACTCGCCACGGGGGTTGTCATCGCTGACGATGACTTCATCGGCCAGCCTTTCGGCGATCTCGCCCATCGGCGCGCGCTTGCCCTGATCCCGCTCTCCGCCACAGCCGAACACCACCCGCAAGCAACCGCGACAGTGGCTGCGGGCGGCCTGCAGCGCGAGCGCCAGCGCATCTGGGGTGTGCGCGTAGTCCACCACCACCGCGCCACGACTGCCGCCGTTGATCCACTGCATTCGTCCGGGAACCGGCTTCAGTGCCGCCAGGCCTCGAACCACGACGTCCAGGTCATGTCCGAGGCCCAGCAGCGCGGCCGCCACTCCCAGTGCATTCGAAAGGTTGAACCGACCCAGCAACGGCAGCGCCAGCGTTCGCGTCTGCCCTTGCCATTGAATCTGTAGACTCATGCCCTGCGCACCCAGCTGGGCGTCGCTCGCGCGCAGCTGGGCATCCGGGTGCTCGCCGTAGCTGATCTTCCTCGCCGCGATCGGTGTATCCCACAAACGCCGTCCCCAGGCGTCGTCCAGATTGATCACTGCCACGTCGAGTCCTGGCCAGCTGAACAGGCTGGCCTTGGCCTGGAAATAGCGCTCCATGCTGGCGTGATAGTCCAGATGATCGCGACTGAGGTTGGTGAACATCGCCAGCTTGAAGCGCATGCCGTCCACGCGGCCCTGATCCAGCGCGTGGGAGGAAACCTCCATCGCCACGCAGTCGGCACCCGCGGCCACCATGTTGGCCAACCAGCGCTGAGTTTGCGCGGCATCCGGGGTGGTCCGCTCGCCGCTCTGGAGCGCGCCAAACAGTCCCGCACCAAGGGTCCCCTGGGTGCCAACCCGATGCCCGATCTGGCTCAGCGCCTGCGCCAGGAAATGAACGCTGGAGGTCTTGCCGTTGGTGCCGGTCACCCCGAGCACATTGATCTTGTTCGAAGGCTGGCCGTACACCATCGAGGCCAGTGCACCGCTGCGCGCACGCAGGTTCGGCACTTCGACGACCGGAATGGCAAGCTCGGCCGGCGCCGGACCCTTGCCGTCGTGAACCACGGCGCAGGCGCCCTTGGCCACCACTTGATCAACAAAGCGCAGGCCATGGGTGCCGGCGCCCGCCAGCGCGACGAATAAATCGCCCGGCTCAAGCGCGCGGCTGTCTATCGCCACACCGGTGACTGCGATCTGCGGCACGGACTGACCGGCCGCGGCCTCCAGACCGGCGCCGGTGAGCAGTTGATCGAGTGGTTGCGGCAGCGGATGGGTCACGGCTCAACCGGCTCTGCGTAGGCCTCGTCGACCGCGGCAACCATGGTCTGCGGCCACTGATCATCACTGTTGGGCGGCACGTTGAGCAGGCGCAGCGCGCCGCCAACCACCTGACTGAAAACCGGCGCGGCCACAGCACCGCCGTAGTAGGCACCGGCCTTGGGATCATCGATCACCACCACACAGGCGACCCGCGGTCGCGCGGCAGGCGCGTAACCAGCAAATACCGAGATATAACGACTCTGATAGGCGCCGCCACCGATCTTGCGGGCCGTACCGGTCTTGCCGGCCACGGTGTAGTGGTCAACATTCGCCCGGGTCGCCGTTCCACCCGGCGCAGTGACGGTCTCCAGCATCTGCGAAACCTGCGCGGCCAGCAGCGGATCGATCACTGCGGTTGAGGGACCGGCGGCGCCCTTGACGAAGGTAGGCGCGCGCATCCGTCCGCCGTTGGCCAGAGTGGCAAAGGCCTGCGCCAGCTGTAACGCGGTGGTCGAGATGCCGTAGCCATAGGAGATGGTGGCCTTTTCCACCGGCCCCCAGCGATTGGCCTCAGCCAGCACCCCGGCCGCTTCACCAGGGAAGCCCGAACCAGTGGGCTGGCCGAAGCCGAAGCGATGGAACATGTCCCAGATGTGGTCATTGGACATGCCCTGGGCCAGCCGGGTTGCGCCCACATTGCTGGACTTGGCCAGAATTCCCGCCAAGTCCAGCTTGCCGTAGCTGTGGATGTCTTTCACCGTGTGGTTGGCGACCACCAGGGTGCCCGGACTGGTGTCGATCACCGTGTCGGTCTTGAACTTGCCGCTCTCCAACGCCGCCGCCACGGTGAATGGCTTGATCACGCTGCCCGGCTCAAACACATCGGTCAGTGCGCGGTTGCGGAGGAAGGAGGTGTCGACGCGCTGCCGCGAATTCGGGTTGTATGAGGGCTGGTTGACCATCGCCAGCACCTCACCGGTCGCCACCTCCAGCACCACGACCGAGCCCGAGCTGGCCCGGTTCTCGAGCATGGCTGACTTGAGCTCGCGGTAGGCCAGATACTGCAGGCGGCGATCGATACTCAACGTCAGATCGCCGCCAGGCTGCGGGGGCTCGACCTGCTCTACGGTGTCGACCACCCGGCCCAGACGGTCGCGGATGACCCGCTTGCGACCGGGCTGGCCGGCCAGCCAGTGATCGTAGGCCAGCTCGATACCTTCCTGTCCGCGATCATCGATGTTGGTAAACCCGAGGACGTGACCAAAGACTTCGCCGCCCGGGTAGTAGCGCCGGAATTCGCGCTGCTGATTGACCCCGGGCAGCTCGAGTGCGAGCACCCGCTGGGCCTTCTCCGGGCTCAGATGACGTTCGAGGTAGACGAATTCTCGCGCCTTGCGCTGTTCCAGCTTTTCGGTCAGCGCATCGCTGTCCAGGCCCAGTGCAGCGGCCAGGTCCGGCAGGCGTTCGCGCGACTCCAACAGCTTTCCGGGGTCGGCCCAAAGCGAAACCACCGGGGTGCTGACCGCAAGGGGCTCGCCATTGCGATCGGAAATGCTCCCGCGGTAGGCCGGGATCGGCACTTCGCGCAGGTACCGTGCGTCACCCTGATCCTGGTAAAAGTCCTTGCGCAGCACCTGCAGATCAATTGCCCGTGCCAGCAACCCGCTGCCGGCGACACCAAACACCAGCAGCACCCCGTACAGGCGCAAGCGGAGATTGACCTTGGGCGCGCGACTGCGACTCATGGCAGCACCCGTCGCTCGGCGGGATCGCTGAAGCGCATTCCCAGGTCGCGGGTAGCGACCTGCTCGATTCGGCTGGGATCGGCCCAGGTTGCCTGCTCCAGCTGCAGTCTGCCCCACTCGATATTCAGCTCGTCGCGCTCGGCCACCAGCCGTTCGAGGACCGTAAAGCGGGTCCGGCTGTCGTGCCGCGCCACCACTACAAAAAGCGCACTACCGAGCACGGACAGCCCCAGCAGCGCGGTCATCAGGAGCGCGACCAGCCTCAACGAAGTCGCTCCGCCACCCGCAGGCGGGCGCTGCGCGCTCGCGGATTGAGCGCCAACTCGGTCTGGTCAGCATCGTACTTGCCGAGCGCCTTGAGCTCAGGCACGAATTCCAGCGCAGACGGCGGGCGCCGCCGATCCACCGCCGGCGCCTGGGAACGAGCCTGAATGAAGCGCTTGACCACCCGGTCTTCCAGCGAGTGGAAACTGATCACAGCCAGCCGCCCGCCAGATTCCAACACTCTGAGCGCACTCTCCAGGCCGCTCTCCAGCGACCCCAGTTCGTCGTTGACCACGATCCGCAGGGCCTGAAAGGTCCTGGTCGCCGGATGAGTGCGGCCGCGCCTGGGAATCACGCTGGCGACCAGATCAGCCAGTTCCAAGGTCCGCAGCAACGGCGCCTGAGCGCGCTGCGCCACGATCAGTCGGGCGATTCGGCGGGAGGCCTTCTCCTCGCCGTAGTGATAAAGCGCATCGGCAATTTCGGCTTCACTGGCGCTCGCCAGCCAATCGGCTGCGCTCACGCCCGCGCGCGGGTTCATTCGCATGTCCAGCGGACCATCAGCCTG
>JAGRJL010000163.1 GCA_020442775.1 Lysobacterales bacterium
CAGCGCGGCCAGCAGACCGCCGCCGACCATGATCGAGGCCACTCTGGGCCCAAGGATGTAGCCAACCCCGAAAAGTGCGGCTGAGAGGTCGAAGCCGACGGCTCCTTTCTTCAGCAGTGGCACTGGCGTGCTGACATCCCCAGGTATGACCCGAAGCCAGGAGGTGAGCGTCTTGAACAGGGCGCCCGCAGCAATTCCATAGAAGACGTTCTTGGCCTGACCAGCGCCACCCTGGCTGGCCTTGAGCACCTCGGCGCAGGCGGTTCCTTCAGGGTAGGGCAAGTTGCCGTGCTCGCGCACAATCAGGAACTGCCGCAGCGGCACCATGAACAGCACCCCCAGCAGCCCTCCGCAGAGGGCCAGCAGGACCATCTGCAGCAAGTCCGGCGGCACTCCCCACATGAACAGCGCGGGCAGGGTGAAGATCACCCCGGAGGCCAGCGAACTGGATGCGGAGCCGGTGGTTTGCGCCAGATTGGCTTCCAGGATGCTGTTGTCCTGGCCAAGCCGCTGGAGCAGCTTGAACATCGCGACCGTCATCACTGCGACCGGAATCGAAGTGCTGACCGTCAGTCCTGCGCGCAGGCCCAGATAGGCGTTGGCGGCACCGAACAGAATCCCGAATACGACACCCAGTCCGATTGCCTTGATGGTGAATTCTGCCGGGGACTCACTGGCACCAATCAGGGGTTGGTGGCTGGTCGCTGTCGGGTGCTGTGGCATCGGCGAGCTCCGGATCAAAAGCCGGATAGTGGCAAGCCATTCCCGCTGGGGCAAGTTCGAAGCCTTGTTGATCCTCAGGCACTGTTGCGCTGGCGCCGGGGCCGCAGGCCATCGGCGGTGTACAGCGCCAGGGCCACCCAGATGCAGCTGAAGCCCACTACCTGCACGGCGCTGAATGGCTCACCCAGCAGTAGCACGCCGCAGAGCAGTTGCAGGGTGGGCGCGATGTACTGAAGTATCCCGACCATTGAGTAGGGAATTCGTCGAGCCGCGTAGGCAAAGCCGATCAACGGCAGCGCGGTCAGTGCGCCGCCAAGGATCAGCAGTGCGTCCTGCCCCAGCAATCCCTGCGCAAACACGCCGCTACCGTCCACCGCGCACCAGATCAACCAGGCCAGACCGATCGGCATCAGCAGCAGGCTCTCAATCGCCAAACCCGGGACCGCGTCGACCGCCGCCAGCTTCCGGATCAGTCCATATAGCCCGAAACTGAGCGCCAGAGTGAGCGCAATCCACGGGGGGCTGCCGTTGTGCACCGCCAGCCAGATGACGCCCACGGCAGCAATTGCCACTGCGAGCCATTGCGCCCGGTTCAGCCTTTCCTTCAGGACAATGACGCCCAGCGCGATGCTGACCAGCGGGTTGATGAAGTAGCCCAGACTCGCCTCGACCACGTGGTGATGGGTGACGGCCCAAATGTACAGCCCCCAGTTCACACTGATCAGCAGGCTGCTGGTGAGCAGCCAGCGCAGGATTACGGGGCTTCGCAGCGTATGGCGCAGCCAGCCGGGCTTGCTCAATAGCAGCCAGCTGACCACGAATACGGCGCACCAGATAACGCGGTGGGCCACAATCTGCAGCGCGGGAACCTGCGCCAGCAGCGCCCAATACAGAGGAAACACACCCCAAAGGGCATAGGCCAACACCGCTGCGGCCAGCCCGCGGCGATCGACAGTAGGGTCAGACATGGTTACGCCGCGCTGAAATCAGCGCGGAATATCCTCTTCACGAGGATCAGGCGCAATGGTCAGATTGGACAAAACCCCACAATCAGCCCGTAGCGGGTCAACGGGGGACGCCGATAAGGCCCGACAGGATCAGTCGTAACGATCCTTGCGCCGACGGTTGTTGGCTTCCTGCCCGCCTTCATCTTCGTTTTCATCGTCCGCTTCGCCGCGCTTGTCACCCCCGGTAGTGCTGCCGCGAGTCCGTCCCAGCCCGCCGGAACCATGGTCCTGCTGGCTTTCCTTGTTCGACTTGTCGCGATCGGGCAGGTCAAAGGGCTGTGCGCCGAGTGAGGCAGCGAACAGTGTGAGAATGAGGGTGATCAGCAGGGTGCGCATCTTCGCAACCTCCCTAAAACACGAGCGATTCCCGCTTGTCTAAGGTAACGCTGATGCTCCGCCCTGACCAGCAACGGTCAGCGTTGCTGCAGGCAGATTCCGTGACTTTTCAGGTTCGCCGCCGGGCACCGGCTCCCTGACCGGGTCGAGAGGGCAGAACTGGGGCATCGCCGCAGCGGATCATTCCCACTCGGCACGGTGACCGTCCAGCGGTCGGCTCCAGATGCTCAAGCGATGTGGCTTTGATTCCACGGAACCCAGTTCCGGCCAGCTGATGTGCGCGGCCAGGTGCGGATGCCGGCGATACCCGCGCTGGCCCCAGAAGCCTCCCAGGTCCCGTGCTCCGGGCGGGCGCCTGGGATCATCGGTGGCCCGGTCGACGGCGCAAAAGACGGTGTGGGAAAAGCCACCCAGCGATGCTGCGTGGCCTTCGCGACCGTCAAAGAATCGGTGTCCCAATCCGCGGCCTCGATAATCACCAAGCAGCACCGATTCGCCGAAGTAGAAGATCTTCGCGGTGTCGATTCCGACCCGGTCGAATTCGCCTCGGATGTCGGCAGACTCGTCGGCAAGCGGGATACCGGTAGCGCAGCCGATCACCTTCCCGCTACCAGCGAGTCTGGCGAGCACGAACACGCTCTGCAGCGATTGCAGATAGACCCGCAGGTAGTCGCGTTCGTAGTCCAGATCGCCCTCGTAGAGGTAGGGCCACTCGCGGAACACGGTAAGCCGCAGCTGCGCCAGCTGATCGAGGAAGGGCGCAATCTGAGCGCCGCTCAGTACATCGACATCGATCGCTTCAGTGTGGTCGGTCATTGGAGAGATCCATGCAGGACGTGGAAACTGGAATGGCGTTGTGCACGCGGCGCGCGCCGGCAGTTTGCCACGGCACTCGCTGCTTGGGCGTGCGCCCGGCTAGCTGTTAAACTGACGGGCTATATCAATCAGAAAGGAAGCACAATCATGGGTAAAGGTGATCGTCGCACCAAGCGCGGCAAGACCTATCGTGGCACGCATGGCAAGACTCGCCCGGCCAATCTCAAGCGCGCGATTGCGGCCAAGGCAGCACAGGCGGCCAAGAAGTAGGCTGCCATACCCGGCGGCCGGACTGATCGCTTCAGGCGATGGTCTCGCCGCCGTTAGCGGCCGCGACAGCGACCGCCGGTGTCGCCGTGAGCGGCATCGCTGGCGGAATTCACCCTTCCTGAAGCGTCCGGGTCGGGATCTCCAGTTGCTTGCCGCGCACCCAGGTTGCCAGCGCTGGGGGTGACCCCAGCCAGTAGGAGAGCTCGACCGGATGCTCGAGCGCCCACCAGCTCAGGTCGGCCGACATCCCCGGCTTCAGCTGCCCGACTTTCTCAGCTAGTCCCAGCGCACTCGCCGCGTGCCGGGTAGCGCCAAGAAATGCCTCGGTCGGGGTCATCCCGAACACCGCACAGGCCAGATGCATTGCCGCCCGCAATGACTGCACCGGGGAGGATCCGGGGTTGAGGTCAGTGGCAACCGCCATCGGAACACCAGCCTCGCGCAGGGCCGAAATCGGCGGCGGCTGATCCTGGCCCAGGACCACATAGGCGGCTGGCAGAATCATTGCCACGCAGCCGGCCGCCTTCATCGCCGCAATCCCGGCAGCGCCGGTGTACTCAAGATGATCGGCGGAGAGTCCCGAGAATTCGGCGGCAAGCGCGGCGCCGCCGCAGTCGCTCAACTGGTCGGCATGCACCTTGACCGGTATGCCCAGGCTGCGGGCCTTGCGGAATAGCGGGCGCAGCTGATCGGCAGAGAAGGCCAGGTGCTCGCAGTATGCGTCGATCGCGTCTGCCAAGCCCTGATCTGCCAGCGCAGGCAACAGCTCCTCGGTCAGCATGGCCAGATAATCGAGCGGCCGGCCCTGATACTCCGGAGGCAGCGCATGTGCACCGAGGAAAGTAGTGCGCACCCGCATTCCGGTGCGCTCGCCGACCTGGCGTGCGCAACGCAGCTGCTTGGTTTCTGATTCGGGATCGAGCCCATATCCGCTCTTGATTTCGATGGTGCCGACGCCATCGGCGGCCAGCGCCCAGGCGCGCGGCAGGCTCAGCTGCAGCAGCTGTTCAGCGCTGGCAGCGCGGGTGGCTGCCACCGAGGCGCGGATACCGCCGCCGCTGGCGGCAATCTGGGCATAGCTTTCCCCGGCCAGGCGGCGTTCGAACTCGTCGGCCCGGCGGCCGGCAAAGACCAGATGCGTGTGCGCGTCGATCAGTGCGGGCGTCAGTAACCCTGCTTTCAGCTCAACCACCGATCGGGCATCGGCGGCTGAGGGCAGCGCGCTTCGCGGTCCGACAAAGGCGATCTTGCCGTCCTGGATGCCAATCGCGACATCCTCGATCAGCCCGTAGCCCGCGCCGACCGCAGTGGCTGCGAGCGGTGCGAAGATCAGCTGGTCCCATCCTGCCTGGTCAGTCATCTTGTTTCCTCGTGCGCGCCGCCAGCAGCGCAATCAGCAGCGCTGTGCAGAAAGGCGCCAGTCTCTCCAGCCAGTCGCCCGGGGTGTTCGGGAACAGGCTCAGCGTGATGGTGCCCAGGCTGCCGACCAGCAGCACTGCGCTGACTGCCGCCGGCGGAATCTGCTTGCCCCACAGGCGCACCAGTACCAGCGGCGCAAAAGCCGATCCGACCGCATGCCAGGCAAACAGGACCCGATCGAAAACGCTTTGTGGTGCGAATAGCGCCAGCAGCAGCGAAAGGGCGCTGAGTCCAAGTACGGTCATCCTTGCCCAGCGCAGTGCATTCGGCCCACCTGGCTTTCCGGGCAGGTCATGGGTGACACAGGAGGCGGCGACCAGTAATTGGGAATCCGCCGTGGACATGATTGCCGAAAGAATCGCAGCGACCAGAATCCCCGCCGAAACCGGCGGCAGCAGCTGTTGGGCGACGGCAAAGAGCACGCCGTCATTGGCAGATACGTCGCCGAGCAGCACTCGCCCGCACCAGCCGACCAGCAGCATTCCGCTCAGCACCAGCGTGGTCCAGACCATTCCGATCCATTGCGCCCGGCCCATCTGCTTGGGGTCCCCCAGCGCCATGAATCGATTCAACACATGCGGTTGGCCAGAGTGACCGGTGCCAATGGCAATGCAGCCAAAAGCGAATCCCAGCGCAGCGAGGCCGGTGTGGGGTCCGCTGATCGAGCTGATCGCCGGATTTGGATCGGCAGCCAGCGAGGACCAAAGCGGACCGGGCCCTCCAACCGCAACCAGTGCCACCAGCGGCAGGACTACAGCTGCTGCCGCCATCAGCAATCCCTGCAGCAGATCCGTGGTCGACACCGCCCAGAATCCGCCAAGCAGGGTGTAAAGCACGATCACCGCAACGCCGATCAGGAGCGCCACCGTGGCGTCCAGTTCCAGCGCCTGCTCAAAGGCCAGGCCGGCAGCGGCGAACTGCGCAGACACATAGAAGGCGAAGCTGACCAGTACGATCAGCGCGGCTATCCGCCGGTTGCGCATGCCCCCTGGTTGCCTGCGTGACCCGCAGAGGAAATCAATCAGGGTAAGGTCTTCGTCGCCCCCCGCAGCGCGCAAGCGCGGGGCGACGTAGAACCAGGCCAGCGCCATTCCTGCGAGCACCCCGACCAGCAGCCAGATTGCCGAGATACCCCAGGCATAGGCTGCCCCGCTAACCCCGACCAGGGTCCAGGCGGACGAGGAGCTGGCGTTGGCGCTGATCGCGGCAACCCACGGCCCCAGACTGCGCCCACCCAGATAGAAATCATCCTCGCTGCGGGTTCTCCGTGATGCCCATAGCCCAATCGCCAGCAGTCCCAACTGATAGGCAACCAGCGTGATGGCAACGGCAAGTACAGGGTTCATCGATGGTCCGCAGGTCCCGAGTATTCCGCTGAAGATAACAGGCTCACACTGTGAATAGCCTCGCGGTAGCGCTCTGCTGGCCTGCCGTATGCTGGTCTGATTGATTCAGGGGAGCAATGTGATGTTCAAGCCTTGGCGAGTCGGCCGTTGGTCGATGGGTTGCCTGGCGCTCTGGTTGATAGGAACCGTCAGCTCGGTTCAGGCACAAACGGTCTACGTCGCCACCAACGGCGTCGACAGCAGTGCCAATGACGGCAGCATCGGCCAGCCCTGGAGAACGATTACCTACGCGCTGGATCAGGTTTCCGACGGCACCCTGATCCTGGTTCGACCCGGGCTCTACAGCGGGCGGGTACGAATTCGCGGGCAGTTCGCCAATGGGGTCACCGTCCGTTCGGAGATTCCCTATCAGGCCCAGCTGCGCCACGACGCCACCGTGCTGACCATCTTCAACGACGCTGCCGACATCGAGGGAATTACTCTGGAGGGCTTCGACATTGCCCATAGTGGCCCTGGTGCGTCGGCGCTGGTGGTGCAGATTCAGGATGGCTTCAATCGCGAGACCCGGCGTATCACCCTGCGCGACAACGTCCTGCACGACAGCTTCAACAACGACATCCTGAAGATCAACAACGGCGCCAGCGAAATCTCGGTGCTGGGCAATCTGTTCTACAACCAGACCGGTTCGGATGAACACATCGACGTCAACAGTGTTGCGGACGTGCTGATCGAAGGGAATGTCTTTTTCAACGACTTCGCCGCTTCCGGCCGGCCGGTGCTCAACGACACTTCCAGCTACATCGTAATCAAGGACTCGAACGGCACCGATGACGAATATCTGGGAAGCAGCAATATCACGGTCAGACGCAACCAGTTCCTCCACTGGGAGGGCAGCACCGGCAGCAATTTCGTGCTCCTGGGCGAAGACGGCCAGTCCTTCTTCGAGGCCGACGGTGTGTTGATCGAAAACAATCTGATGCTCGGCGACAGCGCCAACGTGATGCGTGCGGCCTTTGGCTGCAAGGGCGTGCGCAATGTGGTGTTTCGTTCCAACACGGTCAGCGGCAATCTGCCATCGCTGGCCTTCGCGATGCGCTTGAACACCGAGGGCGCCAACCAGGCGAATCAGAACATCCGCTTTTACAACAACATCTGGTCGGATCCGAGCATGACGATGGACGATTTTTCGGACACGCCACCAGGAGAAACCTCCAGTTTCACCATCGACAACAATCTCTACTGGAACGGCGGCGCAGCAATACCGGTCGATCCCGCCGAACTGGTCAACCTCACTGACGACGCCCAGGCCCGGCTGGGCGACCCGGCGCTGGGGTCATTGAGCGGACTGGTACTGCCGGTCTACGCGCCCGGGACCGGATTGATTGGCGGCCAGCACGCGCGTATCGCCGACGCCTTTGTGGCGCTGGCGACAGCCTTTGGGGAAATTGGCAGCGGAAGCGCGGCGATTGATCAGGCTCGCGCCGACGTCATGCCCGCTGATGATCTTCTCGGCAGACCGCGCCTGGGCCCGCCGGACATCGGCGCGTGGGAGCGCGGTTCGGCGGATTCGATTTTTGCTGATGGCTACGAGTAGGGCCGGGGCTGATCAGCGCATGGTTTGTGAGGTGTAGAGAAAGGCCAAAATCTCCTTGGCCTTGGGATGATCGCGCAGCCGTTCGCGAAGCGCGGCCAGTTCCGCGTAGTCCTCACCGAGCTGCTCCTGATAGCGCTTCTCCGCTCGCTGATTGACTTCTGCCTTGCGCAGGTCGGTTTGCCACTTCTGGGTAAACACCCGACTGAGCTGGCCAGAGAGTGCCAGGTCCTCCACCTGAGACCATTCACCGCGGTCAAACCAGACCTCGTCACAGTGCGCGCACAGATCCAGTACGTTGCTGGCGTCTGCGCGCATTTTGTATTTGGTCATGAAGCCGCGGCACTTGGGGCAGAGCAGGGCGTTCTTGGTGTCCTCGACTTGTGGATTGGCAGGTGATTCTGTTCGCGACGTGGGCGGTAGTTCATTCGGATGCCGTTCGCGCCAGTCGCTGTAGAGGATCAGCGACAGCAACACGCCACCGCAATTCATGCAGCCCAGAGCTGGCAGATCGTAGCTGAGCTTCACCGGCCTCAGTTCGCTTTGGCTACACAGCGGGCAACGGCTGGACATGACGGCATCCTTCGGCTGGAGGTATGGCCGAATTCTAGCCTGTTCGATGGTCAGGAACTGATCACAGTGAGGTGCACGGGCGGCAGTATTCAAGACCTGGTGCCGGGGAGTGATCCATGGCGCCGATGACCAGGTGCTCGAATGGTCAACGAAGCAGGTCCACAGCGATTGAATCATCCTTTGAATTAGCTATTATGTAAATACTTACATAAATGGAACGACGACATGGAGTATCTGCGGGAGCTTGGCCTGGTCGCCCTGGGAAGCCGTTTCAAGGCGCTCAGCGATCAGCTCTATCAGTTGGCAGATCAGGCCTACAGTCATCGGCAGGTTCCGGTGCAGGGTCGCTGGTTTCCGCTGCTGAGGCTGCTGCACGACCGTGGACCGCAATCCATCGGCGAAGTCGCGCTGGCGGTCGGACAGTCGCACTCGGCGATCAGTCAGCTGGCGGCACGGTTGAGCAGTCAGGGGCTGGTCGAAGCCACCGAAGATCCGCAGGACCGACGCTGCAGACGACTGTCGCTGACCGCAAAATCACGCGACCTTATCCGTCAGGCAAAGCCGGTGTGGCGAGCGATTTCGCAGACGCTGGAGCAGCGCACGCAAGCTGCAGAGCTCGACTTGCTGGCTAGCCTGGCGCAGTTTGAAGGCCTGCTGGAGCCATCTCTGGACCTGGCGATTGCCGAGAGGGCAGCACAGATTTCCGCCGAAGCGGTGACCATCGTTCCGTTCGAGCCGGCTTTGCGAGAACACTTCTACAGACTCAATGCCGAATGGCTGCAGCGCTATTTCTATATCGAAGAAATTGACCACCGGGTGCTGTCCCATCCGGAAGCCGAGATCCTTGAGCCCGGTGGTGCAATCTTCTTTGCCCGGATCGGCGAAGCCGTGGTCGGCACCTGCGCGCTGCTGCAGTCGGGCAAGGGGATCATGGAGCTGAGCAAGATGGGGGTGGATCCCAACTACCAGGGTCTGGGCATCGGCAGAGCGCTGATTGAAGCTGCGATCGCCGAGTTTCAGGGGCGCGGTGGCGATTGCCTGTTTCTGGAAACCAACAGCAAGCTCGCTCCGGCCATCGGGCTCTACGAAAGCGTCGGATTCGAACGCCAGGCCCAAGCCAAGCCCGACTCCCACTACGTTCGCAGCGATGTCTACATGATCTGGAAGCAGCCGGTGATTTGCTAGCCCGGATATTTCATGAGTGTTCGTACGCGAGGGCGCCGAGATGGCGTCGTGGTGCGGTGCGCGGACTGGAGGAACGCGCAGGCGACGAGATCGTTGGCCGCAGCAGAAGGCTCATGAAGTATCCGGGCTATCGGGACTCGACATGCACGACAGCCATTGATGAGCGCGGGTCGCTACACTGGGCGACTCGTCGTTCACTCAGGGTTGGGCAAGGAAGCGCGGATGCACGGCTGGCGATTTGCAATTGATCGCGGAGGGACCTTCACCGACCTGCTCGCGCTATCCCCTGACGGGCGGCGGCACGCGCTGAAGCTGCTCAGCAGTGCGCCCGAGCAGTACGCGGATGCGGTACTGGAAGGGATCCGGCGGCTGACCCAATGGCCACGCGAGCGTTCCCTGGCGGAAGCGCCCATCGCATCGGTACGGTTGGGGACGACCGTGGCAACCAATGCGTTGCTGGAACGTCGTGGAGCCAAGGTGGGGCTGATCTTGACTGAGGGTTTCCGGGATCTGCTGGAGATCGGCGACCAGAGTCGGTCCGATCTGTTCGATCTGAAGATCACCAAGCCGACGCCCCTCTATCAGCGGGTGGCTACGGTTGCTGGTCGTGTTGCGGCCGATGGCAGCGGCCTGCACGGGCTGGACCTGGATGCCCTGGCGCGAATCATCGATGCCTGGCTAGCCGATGGCGTCGAAGCGGTTGCCATCAGCTTCATGCATGGCTGGCGTTTCCCGGATTTCGAGCTGCGCGCGGAGGAACGGGCGCGTGAACTGGGGGTCGATTGGGTGGTTTGCGGGCATCGAGCGAGTCCGGCCACGCGCTATCTGGATCGCACCCATACCGCGGTCGTTGACGCCTATTTGACGCCCATCATTCGTCGCTATGTGGATGGGCTGGAGTCGCAGCTGGGCCAGGGGCGCTTGCTGTTGATGCAAAGCGATGGCGCGCTGGTGCCTCCGGCGCAGTTTCGCGGGGCGACGGCGGTGCTTTCAGGTCCGGCGGGTGGGGCCAGTGCCTGTGCGGTGCTTTCGGCTGCACCGGGCACCAGCCGATCGGCTGAGCAGCACACCGGCCTGATCGGTTTCGATATGGGCGGCACCAGTACCGACGTCTGCCTCGCCCAGCACGGTACCGTGGCACGGAGTTGGCGAGAGGTGGCCGGTGCCCGACTGGGTCTGCCGATGCTGGAGGTGCACACGGTGGCGGCCGGCGGTGGTTCGATCATCGATTTCATTGATGGCCAGCTGTGTGTGGGCCCTGGTTCGGCGGGGGCCGACCCGGGTCCGGCCTGCTATGGGCGCGGTGGGCCGGTGACGATTACCGACGCCAACCTGATTCTGGGAAGACTGCATCCGCCGGATCTGCCTCAGGTTTTCGGCCAAAACGGCACGCAGCCGATCTGCGTCAGCGCTGCACGAATGCGTATGGCCGAACTGGCTGAATCGATCGTCCGCTCGGGCGGGCCGCGCTACGAGATCGAAGCGCTGGCTGCCGGCGCTGTCGCGCTGGCGAACGAATCGATGGCACAGGCGGTACATGGTCTGACTTCAGCGCGCGGAATCGACCCCAGTGGATTGACGCTGAACGGGTTCGGCGGCGCGGCCGGGCAGCATCTGTGCGGGGTTGCCGACAAGCTCGCTGTGACGAGGCTCTGTCTGCACCCCTATGCGGGTGTGTTGAGCGCCTGGGGAATCGGGATCAGTGCCGAAGGGCGCTATGCCGAACTGCCGCTGGAAATGGCGCTGGAGGTCGCCGCATTGCAGCGTGCACAGCAGCTTCTGGCGGACTTCATTGCACAGCGCCCAACAAGTCTGCAGTCACGTGCGATAGAAACCCGCTGCCAGCTGCGTACTCGACTACGCGGTGGCGGAGATCTGGCCTTCAGTTTGCCGCTGGACCAGTGGGAGCGACTCGATGTCACGGGACTGGCTGAACTGCTGCCGAAACTGCAGGTGGAGTTTGGCAAGCGCTTTCACGAACATTTCGGTTATCTCCCGCCGAACAGCGACTGTGAGCTGGTCGCGCTGCTGGTGGAGGAGAATGCGCCTGCGCCGGATTGGGCACCGGGCCCCGGTGCTCGTCAAGCGCCAGAGGCGAAGCTGCTCGAGGGTCACGATGGCCTGCGGTCCATCACACTGGCCTACTACCGCGACGGCGCTCTGACTACCGGTCAGAACATCGCCGGTCCGGCGCTGGTCAGCCATCCATTGTCGACCCTGTATCTGGCCCCGGACTGGCAGATGCGGGTAGACCCACAAGGCCTGTGGGTACTGACCCGATCAGCCAGGCAACCAACCGGCGAGCGACAGCTGAACGCGATCGAGGCGGTGGCGGCAGACCCGGTACGGCTGGCGCTCTACCACCATCGCTTCATGCATGTCGCCGAACAAATGGGTGAGGTGCTGCGCAGCAGCGCGCGCTCGGTCAATATCCGTGAGCGTCTGGACTATTCCTGCGCCCTGTTTGATGCGCAGGGACAGCTGATCGCCAATGCGCCGCATATGCCGGTGCACCTGGGCTCGATGGGCGAGAGCGTGCGGGCGGTGCTGGATCAGTTCGCCGGGTCGCTGGCGCCGGGCAACGCCTACATTCTCAATGACCCTTATCGTGGCGGCACCCATCTTCCGGACATCACGGTGGTGAGTCCGGCATTTGGCGCGGACGGCGCGCTGCTGGCGCTTTTCGCCTCGCGTGCCCACCACGCCGATGTCGGCGGCATCAGTCCCGGATCGATGCCGGCAGCAAGCCGCAGCGTGGCCGAGGAGGGTGTACTGATCGCGCCGACGCAGATCGTCGCTGGCGGGAAGTTGCTCAGGGACCGGGCGCTGGCCTTGTTCACTCAGGGTCACTGGCCCTCGCGGAATCCCGAGCTCAATGTGGGCGAGGTGGAGGCACAGCTGGCGGCGAACCAGCGCGGCATCGAGCTGTTTCGCGGATTGCTTCAGGCACACGGCAGCGCTGAGGTGAACGCCTACCTGAAACATGTGCTCGACCACACCGAAGGCCTGCTCAGGGAGCGTATGCGTTCGCTCGGCAACGGTAGGGCGGCGGTGCAGATGGATCAGGGCCTGACTATTCAGGTGGCTATCGAGATTGACCAGGCCAGCGGTGGGCTGACCGTGGATTTCTCCGGTACTTCGGCGCAGTCAGCGGACAATTACAACGCGCCCTCGGCAGTTGTTCGCGCCGCAGCGCTGTATGTGCTGCGATGTCTGCTGGCCCACCCGGTTCCGCTCAATGAGGGCTTCGCCCGTCCGTTGACGCTGCGGCTACCCTCGGCTTCGTTGGTCAGTCCGGAATATCCGGCGGCAGTGGTTGCCGGCAATGTGGAGACCTCGCAGGCGATTACTGATGCGCTGCTGCTGGCTCTGGGCGCAGCCGCTGCGAGCCAGGGGACAATGAACAATCTGTCCTTCGGCAACAGCCAGTTTCAGTACTACGAAACCATCTGCGGTGGTGCCGGTGCTGGACCCGGTTTTGCTGGCGCCAGCGCGGTGCACACCCATATGACCAATTCTCGGATTACCGATCCGGAGGTGCTGGAGCGGCGTTTCCCGGTGCGTCTGGAGCAATTTGAGGTTCGCGCCGACAGTGGCGGGTGGGGCCGCTGGGCCGGCGGAAACGGGGTACTGCGTCGGATTCGCTTCGACCAGGCGGTGGAGCTGTCGATCCTGGCAAATCGGCGGCGTCACCGGCCGCCGGGCTTGCAGGGCGGGAGCCCGGGCTCGGCAGGACTGACCCGAGTGATCCGTCAGGACGGTTCGGTTGAGGAACTGTCATTCGCGCAAAGCATCGAGGCCGGGCCGGGCGATGCCATCGAGGTGCAGACGCCCGGCGGCGGCGGCTTCGGCAGCCGGGGATAGCAATGTGACCCCGCCCAGGCTGCATGGATTCGCCAGCCGCCGTAACATGCGCCCAATTCACCAGTGGGTATAAGCGTGTCCGGATATCGATTTGACAATCTTTGGTGTGGTCCTGGCGCGCTTCGCTCTGATCTGGAAGTCCGGCTTGACCGGAGCGAGGCGCCCCTGGTGCGGGTTGCCGGACTGACGCTGCCTGGCATTCCGAATCTCCATAGTCACGCCTTCCAGCGGATCATGGCCGGTTTGGCGGAACGTCGGGTGCAGGGTCGCGACGACTTCTGGTCATGGCGCGAAACCATGTATCGCTTCGCTCAGGTGATCGGTCCGGATGAACTCAGAACCATCGCCGCGCAGCTGTACCTGGAGATGCTGGAACAGGGCTATACCCACGTCTGCGAGTTCCACTACCTTCATCATCAGCCCGACGGCAGGCCCTACGCCACGCCGGCGGAGATGAGTCTGGCGCTGATCGAGGCCGCGCACGAGGTCGGAATCGGACTGACCCTGTTGCCGACGCTGTACATGAGCGGGCATTTTGACCAACGACCGCTGAGCGATCGCCAACGGCGATTCGGTCACGCGCAGGTAGATGACTTCCTGGCGCTGGTGGAGCAACTGATCGCGCATGAGGATCGAAAGACTACGGTGGGCGTGGCCCTGCACAGCTTGCGCGCGGTTCCCGCCGATGCGCTAGGAGCATTTCTGGCCGGATACGCAGACGACCGCTTCAAGCTTGGCGAGGGGATGGGGCAGCGTCCGCTGCACATCCATATCGCGGAGCAGAGCGCAGAAGTCGAGGACTGCGTTGCGCTCCGCGGCGCGCCGCCGGTGCGCTGGCTGCTGGACAATTTCGCCGTGGACCAGCGCTGGTGTCTGGTACATGCCACCCACCTTCGTGACGACGAAGTGGCCGATCTGGCGCGAAGCGGGGCGACTGTGGCGATCTGTCCGACCACGGAGGCCAATCTGGGCGATGGCCTGTTTCCGCTGGAGCAATACCTCAATGCTGGCGGGCGTCTGGGAATTGGTTCCGACAGCCACGTCTCCACCTCGCCAGTGGAGGAAATACGCTGGCTGGAATACGGACAGAGATTGCAGGGACAGCGCAGAATCGTGGCACCGGGAGAGCAGGGGCGTGCGGCCGAGTCCCTGTTGGCGCAGACGATCGAAGCTGGGCCCCGTGTCGCCAGCGTCGGATTGAGCGGGCTGCAGCTCGAGACGGCGGGCGATCGGCGAATGGATTTTCTCTCGATCCGTACCGACGCAGCCGAACTGGTCAGCGCTAAGCCTGATCAGTGGATCGAAGCCTGGCTGTACTGTGGCAACCGGCCGCTGATCGACCGGGTCGTGGTGGATGGTCAGCTGCGAGTCGCAGACGGGCAGCACCGGCTGCGCGCGCCGGTGGAGTCACGATACGCCAAGGTCGCTGCACAGCTCCGCGACCAGTACTAGGGTGCGCGGTGGCCCTCTGCGCTCGCTCAGCTTTCCGGTGGTTCCCACAGCTCCACTCGATTGCCATCCGGGTCCATCACCCATCCGAACTTGCCAAATTCTGATTCTTCGACCTTGTCGTCCACCGCGCAGCCTTCCTCGCGTAGCGCGGTCAGCAGGGCCTGTAGATCTGCTACCCGATAGTTGATCATGAATGGCGCAGAGCTGGGATCGAAGTAGCTAGAGCTGCCGGGAAAGACCGACCACACCGTGCAGCCTTCAGGCTCCGGGCGCTCGGCATTGTGCCATCTGAAACTCATCCCGCCCCAGGACTCGATGGCCATTCCCAGATGTTCGCGGTACCAGCGCTTGAGCCGCTCCGGATCATCGGATTTGATGAACACACCGCCTATGCCTGTCACCCTGAGCATGATCGATCCTTGTACGGTCGCAGAAAGACCACGGTAACAGAGCGGCTGCCGATTGAGGCCTGACCAGGCAAACACAGGTCCGACGAATGTTCAGGGAGTAGTTTCCGCCGCGGCGCAGGTTCAGGGGGAGGCCGGAGTACTCAGGGGAGTTCCGCGCCGCGCGCCGTCTGATACAAACGGTACCATTCCTGCCGATCGAGCCGGATTCTGACTGCCTGCGCGCAACCGATGATGCGCTCGGGATTCAGGCTGCCAATGACCGGCCGGATCGCTGCGGGGTGGCGCATAAGCCAGGCCAGGAGAATGGCTTCACAGCTGGCCTCGTATTTGTCCGCGAGTTCGCGCACCAGCAAGGAAGTGGCCGGGTCCGCCGCTTGCGCCCGAACGTAGCGTCCCTGCGCCAGCGCCCCCCAGGCCTGCAGTTCGATTCCTTCGCTGCGGCAGTATTCAATGGTTCCGGCCCACTCGCTGCTGCTCGTTCCCTGATCGGAATTGAAGCAGCTGCCAGCCTCCAGCCAGTCTCGCTTGGCCAGACTCATCTCTACCTGATTGGCGACCAGCGGCTGGTCGGTCGTAGCGGTTAGCCAGCGCATCTGCGCAGCACTCATGTTGGAAACCCCAAGCCGCAGGGCTTTCCCATCGCGAACGATCCGGCGCCAGGCCTCCGCGATCTCGTGCGGATCAAGCAGCGGGTCTGGCCGATGCAGCAACAGGACATCGATGACCTCAACGCCCAAGCGCTGCAGGCTGCCTTCTACCGATTGCAGGATGTGCGCGGCGCTCAAATCATAATTCTTGACCCTGTCGCCGTCTGCGAGCCGGATGCCACACTTGGTCTGGATCCGGATCTGGCGCCGCAAATCGGGTCTGGTGCCGAGGATCTGTCCGAAGACTTCCTCGGATTTGCCATGGGTGTAGATATCGGCGTGGTCAAAGCAGGAGATTCCGACGCTTAACGCCGCCTCCAGCGCAGCTTCGGCGGCCCGCCGGTCTCGAGCACTGATCGGATTTCGGTCCCAGCTCCCGCCAAACCCCATGCACCCAAGGATCAGCGGTGAAGGCTCTGACATCAGGAATTGCTGGTGCTGTTGCGGGTGCCATGCGCTGCTGCGACGGCGTCCAGCGCGATCATGCCGGCCCCGGTGGCGTTTGTTCGGTCTCCCCCAGCGGCTGGGCCAGATAGGCTTGCGCCAGCGGTTGTGGTTGCGCCAGGAAGAATCCCTGCGCGTAGTCGAACCCAATCTCGGTCACCAGATCGAGGGTGGCCTGATTCTCCACATGCTCAGCGACGGTCATCTTGCCCAGCAGGTGCGCAATCTCATTGATTGAGCGCGCCAACGCCAGATCCTCCGGTGAACGGGTGATGTCGCGAATGAACGCACCGTCGACCTTGACGATGTCGACGGGCAGATGCTTGAGATAGCGGTAGGAGGAGAATCCGGAGCCGAAATCATCCAGCACCGTGCGGATGCCCGCACGATTGAGCTTCTCAACGCCGGATTGGGCCTCGGTCAAGTTCTGGATGGCCGCGGTTTCGGTCAGTTCCACACAGATCATGTCGAGGGGGAAATCCTGTGCCTGCCACTGCTCAATGACCCAGGACACGAATTCGTCGTCGATGATGTTCCTGGAAGACAAGTTGAACGCAACTTGCGCCTGGCGAAACGGATGGCTTCCCAACTGGTCGACCAGCGCGCGGATGACAAAACGATCAACCGCCGCAATCTGGCCATATCGCTCTGCGGCCAGGATGAACTGCTCCGGGGTCTGCACACCCTCGGATCCCTGCATTCGCAGCAGGACCTCGATATAGTTTGGACGCTGGCGCGCGGCCTCGCTCAGCGCTTTGGCTTCCTGCGCGTAAAGCACCAGCTTGTCCTCGCGCAGCGCCGCTTCCACCCGTTCTACCCAACCGACAGTTTCGCGCATCTGCATCAGGCGAACGTCGTCCTTCTGATGCAGATAGGAGCGCCCGCGGCCCATCTCCTTGGCGACACGACAGGCGCTTTCGGCATCGGAGAGCATCTGCCCGGGATCCAGACAGTCACTGGCAGGCAGCGAAACGCCAATGCTGATCGAGCCCTGAAGCGGGCGATCGTTGTAGCTCAGACCGAGCCCATCTACCTGGTCGATCAGCTGCTTGGCGAGTGCAAGACTGGTGTGTTCCTCCATGTCTTCGATCACCAGCACAAATTCGTCGCCGGCAATCCGGGTGGCGGCACCCTCATGCTTTTCCAGCGTTGCCTGAACGATCCGGCCGACCGCCTGCAGCATCTTGTCCCCGGCCTTCATGCCATGGGCCTGATTCACCAGACGCAGTCGATCAACCCCGATCCAGAACAGCACCAGCGGGCGGCGGTCGCGCTGATGCATCCACGCTTCCAGACGCCGATCCAGTTCCTTGCGGTTGAGCAGGCCGGTAAGACTGTCATGGGTTGCGCGCTGTGCCAGCTCGTCATGCATTCCCTCCAGCATGCGGCGCCAGGCGCGCTCGATGATGGTGGAATTGCCCTCATCCAGAATCCGCGCGCGACCGCCGCGAATCAGGCTAAGCAGGTCGGTGCGGGTCAGGTCTTCGGTCTTTCGGCCCAGCTGATTGACGAAGACGTAGCGCGACCGCTGTGATGAACGCCAGGCCAGTTTGAGCAGTCTGGGCTCCTCGTCTTCGCCGCCGAAGGCGACCCAGTCTCCGGAGCGGAGCAGATCGATCTGGCTACCGATGGCCTTGGACTGCGGGTCGTCGAGCGACTGCAGGATCTGTCGGACCTTGCCGTCATCGCCTTCCGGCCTGTAGACGATGCTGGGCAGCGGGGAGCCGGCCAGGGCGTCGCCAAGATCCTTGATCAACTTCTGCTGACGCGGCGCGTCCCCGGGGATGTCGGCCAGCCGCGCCTCGATCCGGTCGGTCAAACGGTCAGAGTCGCTGCTGGGCAATCCTCGCTCGGCATCCTGGAGTGCCCCGTCAATGTCCTCCAGCAGGCGCATGTCCGCGCGCCATTCGTCTCCCTTGATGCCTCCGCGGAGAATTCCCAGGACCATAGCCGCGCGCAGGTTTTCATCCAGCAGGCGGGCCAGGCACTCTGGCACCATGCGACCGCCGAACAGTCCGTTCAGCTCGTTGGAAACCTGAAGCCTGGCCTCGTCCAGCCGTTGTTGCCCCTGGCAGGCTTCAACCACACGTTCTTCGACCGCGGCTCCCGCGCTTCGCTGGCGCTGCAACAGTTGCTCCAGCGTCAGGCATGCTGCTTCGATCTCACCCGGACCCAGCTGAGAGCGGGCGGACAACTGGTTGACGATGGTGGCGATCTGTTCGCTGATCGAGGCGGTCTTGGGGTCCTTCCTTTCCTCACAGAGCACGCTGCCAAACTCAAGCAGACTGAATAGTCGCTTGATCAGGTCGCCGTGCGAGCCCAGATCCTGACCTCCAAGCTGCGTTCCCAGCAGGGTCGGAAACATCTGCCGGCTCCAGCCGCGAAAGCTTGAGGGCAGCAAGGGATCCAGGTGCAACGCCTCGTCAAGGCGACCAAGCAGTTCCACCGCTTCAGCCTGGCGCCGCTCCATCCGCACGCCGTGATCGCCCATTCGGGCGGCGTGCTCGTGAATGGCGGCAGAAAAGCTTCTCGCTGAGTCGGCTCCGACATGCATGCCGTACTCGATCGCTGCCTGCAGCAACTGCTCGTCACTGGCAATCGGCAGGGTCGGGTCTTCGGGTACACCGATGACCGGCTGCGCCAGCGCCCAAAGCCGCTGGGTGGCGGATATGGCCTGCGCAGTGGGTAAGGTAGGCAACCGCTGCCTGCTCCCTGACGACGGCTGTGGCCGGGCTGGCTGCGTCCTTGGCCGTTCGCTCGCAGCCAAGGGAATCGGCTGGTGGTTCAGTGTTTTCGCGACCAATCCCATCCGGGTCAGTCGGGTCTGCAGACGACGATAAAATTTCCCCAGCTCCAGCAGTTCCGGTAGGCCACACAGGCGCATCAGAAAGCTGCGTAGGGGGTAATCCAGATCAACGACCTTGAACGCCCGAATCATGGCGTTGAGCACATGCTCGGGCGCCAGGGCATCGGCATTGAGATTGGGCACGCTCTGGCTGAGCAGCAACAGTCGAGCATGGATGTCCGCAATGGCGGCGCGCAACTCGCTTTCCAGCCTGCTCACGGACTCGGATCGGGTGAGCCAAAGCTGGAGCTCGTCGTCATCGACCAGGCGCAGTTGCGGGGCGCGTGTGGTCTCGCTGCTGGCGCTGACGGTTGAACCGTCGAAGGGCTTGGCCAGATCATCGACGAATGCGCTGATCAACGGTTCCCGGGTCGCTTTCAACAGCTGCCTGGCCTCCTGGGCGTAGAGACCCTCACTGAGCGTTCCGCCGTCGCTGATGACTCGCTTGCCCAGCGACTGATCGGCCGCTTCCAGCAACTCCACCAGATGCAGCTCAAAGTGCGTTCGAATAGCGCTGGCAATGGTCTCGCAAAGGCTGACCGACGACGCCTTGAGCGGCCGTTCCGGGGTCGCACCAGCGTCGCCTGTCTCCAACCATCGATGCAGTTTGGACATCACATCGGGTTCAGCTTGGCCGAGCGCGATTCTCAGTTGGGAACCATCCGAGCCCTGTACTTGCCCCTGCATACTGGCAAGCACCTGCAATTGGGCATCAATCCATTCGATCCGTACCTGCCCGAGGGGGATCTGGACGCCGCTTTGGGAAGGATTGCGAGTGACCCGGAGCAGATTCTGCTCGAGGCTTTGCACCGACCACTCCGATCGTGCTTGTGGCGCAAGCGACACTCTCAGCGTGCGGATGGTCGGCTGGCTGCCGTGTTCAGAGTGTACTGGTCCCGGTGGAGAAGAGCCGCTCATGAACGATGATCAATCCCGATAGTTCTGGAAGCCCGCCATGCTTCCAGTTCCTCACGATCCTGCTAGGCGATCTGATCCGCTCTGAGACGCCCGCGCTGGTGGCAAGAGCTTGATCCTGAACCCTTCCACGAGAATAGACAAGGGTGGGGTTCAGTCGGAAACAAAAAAGCCGGTCATCGACCGGCTTTCTTAGAGTTCGACTGCAGCTGCGATCAACGCTGACGAGCCTTGAATCGCGGATTGCTCTTGCAGATCACGAACACTTTGCCACGACGGCGAACCACGCGGCAGTCACGATGGCGCGACTTGGCGGACTTGAGTGAAGAAAGTACCTTCATGGCACGGGCTCCGATATAAAGCGCGACACTATAGCTTGATAGGTAATTGAGCGCAATGGTTTGGGACTAGTGCAGGCGAGGCGGGTCAGGCAGAAAAGGAAGCGAGGCGTCGCCGCGCTTCCCTAGATGTCTTGCCGTGAACCTCTGACCGCCATCGGCCTGCGCTCTGATTGCGCAGGCCTTGGTCGGTCAGCAGCCGTCGGTTGCCCGATTCACGTCCACGTTGATCAGCACGTCGTTGACCTGACTGCCCTTGTAGCCGGTGACCGTGTAGTCGTTGTAGGCATTGACCGGTGCCAGGTATGGAGTAACCGTTGCCGGCTGCGGGCTGAAGCACAACACGTTGCGAACGGGCGCCTCCTGTACGCAGCTGCCTCGCTCACGGCGTACGCACTCGGTACCGGTGTAGGCATCAAAGCGCACGCCGCCTTGGCCAAGGGAGGTCAGGGTGCAGGTCCAGTCGACCCGTCCAGCGCGAACGCCGATCTGGGTGCAGGCTTGTCCGGCCAGCAGACCCGACAGCTGGACTACATCGGCATTGGGCAGGTCGGCGTCACGGTCTACACCGACCGAGAAGCGTACGGTCTTGGCCGGGGCCGGCGGAGTGCCGCCGCTGGTGGCGACAGGAACGCGATCGACCAGCGTCTGGGCAACCTCAATGGCCTGGGCCGGCACCGGGTTGGTCAGAGAAATATTGCTGACCGGTGAATCGGCAACGACGTTAGTGGTGCCGGAGCCCTGACCAATGGCAAAACCGCGGCTGAACGGATCATTGCGGTCCTTCAGCGGCACGGTAGCCACTGCGGCGTTCTCTGGACGCCAGTTGACCAGCTTGGTCATGCCGACCGCATAGAAGGGCACCAGCTCCAGGCGCGAGATGTTGGCATAAGGCAGGCACGCAGTGCTGGTCGAGTCGCCATCGTCCTTGCATTTGATCGCCGCGAGCACTTCGGGGGTCATGTAGTCAATGAAGATGCCGCGCGCATTCATTTGCAGCCCATTGCTGGTTAGCGCATAGGGCGTGATCGGATCCAGCGCGGTCTGGGTCGCCAAGGGCGCCACCGCTTCGGCGCTGGTGTAAATCGCCGCGTACTCGGCGGCACTGAATCCACCGGTTGCGTAGTTGCCACCCAGTGCGTTCTTGGCGACTGCAAGGGTCACGTATTCGTCCACGAATTTCCAGGCGAAATCGGCGTAACCTTCGGTTTCCGCCGGCTCATCCAGCAGGAAGTCAGGCAGGCTCACCAGGCTCTTCAGGCGCGCGTCCAGGGTCAGCACGTATTCACCATCGCGACGCAGGAAGCGACAGGTCTCGTAGTATTCGTCACCAGGACTGTCGGCCGGCTGGAAGGTGTAGGCGCCGCTCTGCAGCACCGGCAGGTAGTGGCGATGATTGCCATTAGCCAGGTACTGGTTGTCGGGGCTGCCCGGCGTCGTGTCCACATTGCCGTCGCCATCGAAATCGCGGGAACCATCCGGACGCCACGGGCTGATCTTCGGCGCATCGGCGTTGGGCGTATCGTGATGATCGCGACAGCAGATGTTGCAAAGCAGTTTGACGTCCGGCGGATCATTCTGTCGCAGGTTGGGCGTCGCGGTATTGCGCGCCGGCACGATCATCGCGCCGGCGGGATTCTCATAAGACTGGCCGTTGATTCGCTCTTCCGGGCGAACGTAGGTTTGGCCGTTCCAGTAGCTGGGCTCGAAGCTCTGTGCGCCGGGAATCACGCCGCCTTGGGTGCAGCTGCAGCCGACCAGGGTGTAATCGAGAATCTGATCTGCCAGATTGCCGTCTGCGGTGCGCGTGTAGGTCAACACCTCGAACTGGGTTCGCACGATGTTGTCGCGGATGATGGTTGGTTGCGGGTCAGAGGCCGCGGTATCGACGTCCTGACCGATTGCGATCGGAATGGTCTGACTAATGCGGCCAGGCGTGATGTACACCTTGGGTGAATCGCGGGAGCGCGTCGGCTCGGCCAGTGCAACCGCTGCATCCAGCGGCGAGCTTGAGCTGATGATGTCGCTGACCAGAACCTCGTGCGGAAAGGGTTACCGTTCCTTGCAATGCAGCCCGGGCGAGGAATCCGACAGCGAGAATGACTACTGCGACCAGAATCTCGATCAGGCCGATACCGCGCTGCCGAGCCGCTGTTGCTATGTCGTATTGTGCCGAAATGGACTGCATGATCACGCCCTCAGAAGGTACCCAAGTCGTTCCAGCTGCCTGGAAGCGGACCTACGCCCAGAAACCCGGGCGATTCTGTCAATGAATTCATCACCTTGGCGTCATAGACCAAGGCGAAATTACCCGTAGCCTTGTCGACGACGCTGTTGTCGTCAGCGACCAGGGCGCCATAGATCGCGCCCCCGCCGTTGACCCGCAGCGTGTAGCTGTTGAGGTCGCCGGGCCGTGAAAACTTGTAGAGCACGCCGAAGTAGCGATCCATCCGCGCGGTACAGCCCTTTTCCGCAACCACGAAGACCGGTGCGGCGGGGGAGCCGATGATGGGACCGGCCAAATCGCAGCTGGCCTCGTCTGACCAGAACAAACCGCTTGAGGTTTCGCCGAGGTCTTCACAGCATCCTGGTACCAGAGGGTCGCCAGTACAGGCGCCATCGCTGAGCCGGACCGCGCGATCGGGCACCTCGGTCCAGCGCTCGTTGCCTCCGCTATCAATCTTCGGTATCCCGAACATGTAGGCAAACAGATCAGGTGGAAAGTTGCGCGCGCCGGTCACGCTGGCGTTGCCGGTGGCGTCAATGATGTCGTTGCCCTTGGTAAAGGTGCCGCCGTCTTTGTAGGAGAGCGATCCCTCCCGGGGACACGAGCAGCGGTCGCAAATCCTGACCCCGTCCACAGTAATGACGTTGCCGGGATCGGAGTTGAAGAAATGCTGGCTGTAGCAACTGCGGGGGGTTCCATTAGGATCAATATTCGATGCCGACCAGATCGAGATAGCGACCCCAAATCCGGCCGCATTCGGGTTCGGAACGATGTCGAAGGTCCCGCGCATTGTGACCGAATTAGCTGCGATCAGCGGCGCCTCCGGTCCGCCCGAGAGCAGGCGGAAGCTGCCGAAGACCTGGGTCAGGGTGGACCACGCTTCAGCCAGCGGCAGCCCGTTCGCATCAGTGGTATCCGGCAGGGCCAGCGCTGCGGCATCTGCCGACATGATCGCTCCGCGGGAAACCAGCTTCATGGTGTAAGCCTGCGCCGACTCCACAACGCTGCGCTCCACAGCCGATCCGGGCGCACCCAGCGGCTCACAGTCAATGGGTGCAACGCCAGTCGGATCCGGCACCACCAGGCACAGCAATCCGCCCACTCGATAACGAATCGCGGGGTCGGTCGCATCTGCGGTGCCGTCACCGTCCTGATCCACCTGAGGCATTTCGGATAGCTGCTGGATCGGCAGCGTGTAGCGGTCTGCCACCGGGATGCCGGGCTCGCCGCGGAAGCGGAAGGTGCGCGAGCGCCGAACCGGGTCGGATTCGGCATCACAGGGGAAGTCGTCAACGATTACGCCGTCAGCCGGACAACGCTCCCACCATTCAAGGTTCTCTTCCAGCCATCCGCCAATGCTGATCGAAGCGACCCGTGCGCGATTGGCGCGGACGTACTCAAGACCATAATTCAATCCACTCTGCGCGGCATCAAAGGCGCGTTGCGAACGATACTGGTTCGCACCGGTTCTGATCTCGAAGATACCCACGCTGGTGCTAAAGAGCACGGCGATCGAGATGATCAGCAACAACATGATGGCGACGAAGAGAGTCACCATGCCGCGTTGCTGAGTGAAGCCCATCTTCGACACCCTTGAGGTTGTCATCTTCGTTGCCTCCTGCCTCATGGGCCTGCAACCAACCGAGCCGATTCGGCTCGAATCCGTATCAACTCGCGAAGTTCGCGAACGTTGGCCGGGTCACTCACCGACGAAGCGCGCATGGTCAGTTGCACGGTTCGGATCCCAATAAGAGCGGTAACCGTCAACGTCGGGTCCGCAGGATCCGGAACTGTGGCCGCCACCGCCTCGGCGCTGTTGTTGATATCAAAGTCCAGCGCCAGGACGTTGAGACTGGCCCGGTCCGTCAAGGCCACCCAGTTGTGTCCGCGCTGTGCGCAGGAGTTGCCGACGCCTGCACCACCGGCACGCATCTCGACCACTCCAACGCCGTTGACCCGATTCAAG
>JAGRJL010000164.1 GCA_020442775.1 Lysobacterales bacterium
GCCAAGGGTCGCGCCCAGGGCATCCATGCAGCTGCTGCGACCCAGCGGATCAACCTGCGGGTGATCGACGCCGATCACGTCGGCATCAGTCTGGATGAATGCACCACGCCGGCGATCGTCGAGGCCCTCTGGCGTGCCTTTGGTGGCGAGCTCAAGTATGACCAGGTCGAGCCCAAGGCCGGACTGTTGCCGGCTTCACTGCTGCGCAGCGGGCCCTGCCTGCAGCACCCGGTGTTCGACTGTCACCACTCTGAAACCGAACTGCTGCGCTACATGCGAAAGCTGGCAGATCGCGATCTGGCCCTGGACCGGGCGATGATCCCGCTGGGCTCGTGCACCATGAAGCTCAACGCCACCGCCGAGATGATTCCGATCACCTGGCCGGAGTTCGCCAACCTCCATCCCTTCGCGCCTGCGGCCCAGGCCGCCGGCTATCACCAGCTGTTCGATGAGCTATCCCGCGCTTTGATCGAGATTACCGGCTATGACGCGATTTCACTGCAGCCCAATTCCGGCGCGCAGGGTGAATACGCGGGACTGCTGGCGATTCGCGGCTACCATCTGGCGCGTGGCGACAGCCAGCGCGATGTCTGCCTGATTCCCTCCTCCGCACACGGCACCAACCCGGCATCGGCACAGATGGTGGGCATGAGCGTGGTGGTGGTTGGTTGTGACAACGAGGGCAATGTCGACGTGGAGGATCTGCGCAGCAAGGCGCAGCAGCACGGCGACCGGCTTGCGGCATTGATGGTCACCTACCCGTCCACCCACGGCGTGTTCGAAGAGCAGATCCGCGAGATCTGCCAGATCGTCCACGACCACGGCGGACAGGTCTATCTGGACGGCGCCAACATGAACGCGCAGGTTGGGCTGTCCCGTCCCGGCGATTATGGCGCCGATGTCAGTCACCTCAATTTGCACAAGACCTTCTGCATTCCCCACGGCGGCGGCGGACCGGGGATGGGGCCGATCGGGGTCAAGGCGCACCTGGCGCCGTTTCTGCCCGGACACCCGTTCATCGACGGCGGTCAGGCGCCGGTCGGTCCAGTTTCAGCCGCGCCTTTTGGCTCGGCCTCCATTCTGCCGATCAGCCACGCCTACATCCTGATGATGGGGCCGGAGGGACTGAAGCGGGCGACCGAGGTGGCGATACTCAACGCCAACTACATCGCCAAGCGCCTGGAATCACACTTTCCGGTGCTCTACCAGAACCACAACGGCCGGGTCGCCCATGAGTGCATCGTCGACCCCAGGCCGTTCAAGGACAGTCTGGGAGTGAGCGTGGACGACATCGCCAAGCGTCTGATTGATTATGGCTTCCACGCCCCGACAATGAGCTTCCCGGTGGCCGGAACGCTGATGATCGAACCCACCGAATCGGAGGCCAAGATCGAACTGGATCGCTTTTGCGACGCGATGATCCAGATTCGCCGCGAAATTGCCGAGATCGAAGCCGGGCGCTTCGCGGTGGAGCAGTCGCCGCTAAGGATGGCGCCACACACCACCGAGGATCTGGCCGACGAAAGTTGGGATCGACCCTACAGCCGCCGCGAGGGCGTATTCCCGCACAGCGTCTCACCGCTGGACAAATACTGGGCACCGGTCGCGCGGGTAGACAATGCCTTCGGCGATCGCAACCTGATCTGCACCTGCCCGCCGCTGGACAGCTACCAGGAACCATAGGGCGCGAACGCGGCGACGCCTCCATTTGCGAATAGGCACTGGAGGCGTCGCCGGACCGGTCATCCAGCCTGCGGCTGCCGAGAGCCAACTGGCGCGATACTCAGGGCAGACTGGAATCCGCCGTTGAAACCACTGACAGCGCAAACAATTCCCGCCGACGCAAGCGGCGGCACGCGTTGCTGACCCGCTAGCGCTAAACTGCAGGTCCATCCCGGCAGCGGCGGACCCAGTCAGATGCGTTCGGAGGTCGTACGGCTCTTTCAGACCCTGGATCACCGCTGCGGCTATTATCCGGACCGCCTGGCCCGCAATCTGGTGATCGACCCGCTGGCGCCAAACCTGGCCGGGGTCTACGACCACGCGCTGGCGAGGGGTTTCAGACGCGCCGGTGGCCACGTCTACCGGCCGCACTGCCGCGGTTGCCAGGCCTGCATTCCCTGCCGGATCAGGATCGCCGACTTTCACCCGTCCCGGGCCCAACGGCGAGTCGCCAAACGCAACCGCGATCTGCAGGCGCGCTGGCGCAAGGCCGGATTCACCCCGACACACTTCGCCCTGTATCAGCGATATATCGCTGCGCGCCACGCCGGCGGCGGAATGGACAACCCCGAACCCGACGATTACTCCCGCTTCTTGCTCAGTCCCTGGTCACGGACTCACTATCTTGAGCTGTGGCTGGATGCGCAGCTGGTCGCGGTTGCGGTCACCGATTCGGGTCCGCAAGGTTTGTCGGCTGTGTACACCTTCTTCGAGCCCGAGATGGCCGACCGCAGCCTGGGCACCCAGGCCATATTGAGTCAGATCCACGCCTGCCGCGAGCGCGGATTGGAGCATCTGTACCTGGGCTACTGGATCACGGGCCATCCCAAAATGGCATACAAGGCAGGCTTTCGACCGCTGGAAACCCTGGTTGATGGTCAATGGCAGGTGCGCAGCACTGAATGAATCTGCGCAGCAAAGCCAAGTCGCGCGCTGCCCCGGTGCGACGCATCTTTCTGCGTCCGGCACTCACCGCGGAGCAGACGCTGGCCCTGCGCGCGTTGATGGTGATCGCCCTGCTGGGTCTGGTACTGGCCGCCTTCTGGTTTGACCGGGACGCCCTGCGAGATGGCTATGACGGCCAGGTTTCCTTCGTCGACCTGCTCTACTTCACCATGGTCACGGTCACCACGGTCGGATACGGCGACATCGTCCCGGTGGGTGACACCGCGAGACTGATCGACGCCTTCGTGGTCACCCCGGTCAGGCTACTGGTCTGGTTTATTTTTCTTGGCACCGCCTATCAGTTCGTGGTGCAGCGGATAATCGAGGATTTCCGAATGAAACGCCTGCAGGCTGAGCTCTCCGGCCACGTGATCTTGTGCGGCTACGGCCACGCCGGACAGGTCGCGGCCGCCGAACTGATCGACAAGGGAACCCCACCGGGGCAAATGGTGGTGATAGACCCAATCCAGGCTCGGGTTGAGGAGGCCTCGGAACTGGGCATGGTCGGGGTTTGCGGGGATGCTACCCAGGAGAGCCTGCTGCGCGATCTGCAGTGCCACAAGGCGAGCAGCGCGGTTCTCTGCCTACCCAGGGATGACACCGCCCTGCTGTGCCTGCTGACCCTTCGCTTCATGGCCAAGGATCTGAAGATCATTGCGCTGGTTCGCGAGGAGGAGAACGTCAAGCTGGTTCGCCGCTCCGGCGCGCACCTGGTCGTGGCGCCATCCAGGGTCAGCGGTCAGCTGGTCGCCGATGCAGTGCACGGACGCTTCCTTGCCCCCTTCCTGCTCGACCTGATTTCCACTCGCGGGCGCTTCAAGCTGATCGAACTGGAGGCAGACGAGCACTGGGTGGGCAAGAAAATGAACGGCTGCGGCGCGCGCCTGATCGTCGGCCTGGAACGCAATGGACGCACCATCGGCTTCTGGGACAACCCGGACGAAGTGATCGTCGAAGGCGACCTGCTGCTGGTCATCGAACGCAACCCTTCGGCCGGAGAAAACTGAGCTTCCTCTGGCTCACCAGCATTTTGACCAAGGGTGCCTGCTGTGGTGTCCCCAACTTTCCTTGACCTATTTCAGCGTCTAGTGCCCTAATCGTCGTTGCTTGTCGCAGCCATGCGCAAAGCTATGCATTGCTCCTCGCGCCTAGGCTCAGAGCAAACTCCATCTGTACTAAGTTCAACTTAATTTGGGGTCACCACACTAGCGCAGCGCATCCAGAATGGCCTGCGAGGTCAGTGGTTCGAAACCACTAACCATGATCGGCGGATCGTTGTCTGGGCAGTAATCCTCACGATACAGATCGAAGCGCACTTCGTAGGTACCCGCCGCCGGATTGCCGCAGCTGAGATACCACTTCATCACCCATTGCCGATTGAAGGTTTCATATTCACCTTCTACCCGCGGGTACTCGAACAGGCCGCAGGTTCCAGGTGGAAAATTGGGGTAGGTCGGCATCGGGCCACCCTGGGGCCCGTAGCAGCTCTCGACCGCGAGGAACAGCCCACTGAGGGAATTCCACGAGTTCGGGTCCGATGGATCGGATTGCCCGAAACCGCCTTCCTCGGTGGTCCAGCCCTGCCGGATTCCCGGGGGCATGGGGAAATAGTCTCGAATGCACGCGGTTGGCGCACCGGGCGTATCCAGCCAAACCTCGAATGTGGTGTACAGGGTAATCGGCTGAACGCTGCAGGTCGGATTTCCGGCATGACCGGCGCTTGCCAACATCCCCA
>JAGRJL010000165.1:0-415 GCA_020442775.1 Lysobacterales bacterium
TTATTGAGCCGTTGGCCTCAGTCCCTCTTGCGCAATTCACTCGGGACTGAGCGAATCCAGTCGGCCATCAGTCCTCGAACTGATCGGCAAAGATGTTGTCCGGCAGTGGCCCGCCGCAGCCGACATTCTGGTAGATGCAGCCCACCCATTCCGGATGATCAATGAACGGGTTGCGATTTCCCTGGAAGCTGAAGATCACTTCGTTGCGAACCACCTCCGCCGGCGTCACCGGATCCTGCGCATGCCACTGCAGCAAGGTGTCGAGGATCCCCATGTAACCCACTGGTGCATTCCCGCCGGTGCTGACGATCAGACTGGGATCGTTGGTCAGACGCAGGTCCGGTTCGGGCGCATTGGTGATGCCGTGAACCCCGCCCTCGTAGCGAATATCCATGTAGAACATCGCCCGCGCCAT
>JAGRJL010000165.1:429-7515 GCA_020442775.1 Lysobacterales bacterium
GCATTCCAGACCTCGAAGACGCCAGAGAACCAGTTGGAGTTGCCGGGATAAACCCCGGTGCCACCGCCCTGCCCGTTGTTGACGTTGGTCGGACGCTCGGTGCATCCGGCGCAGTTGTCGTAGCTCAGGCTGCCGCGATCAGAGTTGTAGCTGATATCCGACAGATACAGCATGTGGGTATCGGTGTAGGGATAGTTCTGCTGATCCGGCGGTGCGCCATCGTTGTTGTCACCGAATCCGCGGGAGTTCGGCCAGGTGTGCTCGCGGTTGTAGTTGGCGTTGCCGCCGCCTGCCTTGGGGTAGACCGCGTTCTTGTAGACATCAAGGATTTGCCCGCTGTTGTTCGGATCCTCGTCCGCCAGTTCGAGAATGTCCCAGGTGTCGGTGGTGCCGGCGCTGTAGGGAAAGCGGGTGTGATCGTCGATGGTCTCGTGCAGGGTGGCGCGCAAGCTGGCCGGCGTGCTGGGATTGACGCTCGCGTAGTAGTCGCTGACCCCCACCGTGGTGGTGAAACTGAAGCTGTAGTCCGCCAGCATCGGATCCGGCGTACCGTCCAGATCGACCACCTGAGCGGCACCGATCACCACCGTGCACAGCTCCAGATTGTCGAAATTCACCGCTGGATCAAGGACGTAGATGGTGGGCCCGCCGCTGACCACGGCGCTGTGAGCGAGCGAGTTGGCGCAGCTGATGTCGAACCAGCTGCCGTTGACCATGACCGGCTCGGAGAACTCGATGGTGACGTTGCTGGCAACCGACACCGAGGAACTGCTGTCTGCGGGCACCGTGCCTTGCACCGTGGGCGGATCGTCGTTGGCCACCGTGAAGCTGAAGCTGTAGTCGCCGACCATATTGTCGGGGGTGCCGTCCTGATCGACCACCAGCATTGCATCAATGGTGGCGGTGCAACTCTCACCAAATTGCAAATCAGCCAGCGGATCGAGCATGTAGCTGGCCGGACCACCGCTTTCGGTCACGGTCACGCTGCCGCTGAGGCTGCACTGCAGGTCGAACCAGC
This sequence comes from Lysobacterales bacterium, assembly GCA_020442775.1. GTDB lineage: Bacteria > Pseudomonadota > Gammaproteobacteria > Xanthomonadales > SZUA-5 > SZUA-5. The sequence goes on from JAGRJL010000165.1 coordinate 1,448, forward strand.
CGTTGCTGACGGTCACCGGCTCATTGAACTGGACTTGCAGGATTACCGTGGGCAGGACATCGGTGGCCAGGTCCGGCGGCGTGGTCGAGGCCACCGCCGGCGGATTGTCCACCCCTGGGCCGAAGGTCTGACCGTTGTTGCAGGCCCCGAAAGTCTGCGCCGATGAGCCCTGCCAGCTGAAGTCCGCATAGGCGCTGCCCGGGCCGCCGGAGAGTTGCAAGGACGTGCCTGGCGTAGTGGTGTTCAGCTCAAACACGCCGATGTCAGTGCTCAACATCCCGTCGGCGGGTCCTCCTACGGCGGTGAATGTGCCTTCGTAGCTGAGAAACTGAATCACCGACGAGGTGGATCGAAGTACCAGCGCAATGCCATCTGGATTGCCGTTCTGAATACCGTTGCTGGGGTAATTCACAACACCGACTGACACCGTGCCGCCACATGTGACCGACGAGCCCACCGTTACGGCGTCAGTGTCATAAACAGTCCCGCCACCGTTTCCGTTGTAGAGGACCAGGTCGAAGTCAGCCAGGTTCTCCCCTGCGGTTGCCACGACTTCAATCGCTTCACCCACATCACTGGGCATGGTCGAGTCGTCATAGTGGATCTCGTTGATGAACACCGCTGCTTTCAGCGGAGCGAAAGGAATCAGCGACAGGGCAATCACGGCAAGGAAGGCGCGCATCAGTTTTCCAGCAGGCAGTCAGTTGGGGCGTTGCGCACAATGACCCGGAGACAATGCGCGAACGGTGGCTTTCCACCGGAGCACAAAGGGGCGTTGATGACGGCGCGTGGGAGACGTCGCGCGGCGCAGGCGCGCGCATCATACTGCCAGTCGTCGTCGATGACCAGCAACGAGCAACAACAACGCGCGCTGAACGACGATCGCAAGATCTGGGCAAAGTCAGCTCGCCTTAGCGAGCACAGCGCTAGGCTTGCGCTGTCGCAGCAATGGAGTCCGGCAATGCGTTTCCGTCCCCTCATGCTCATGGCCCTGACCACACTGTTCGTCACCGCCTGCGCCACCGATGGCAACAGCGCGCTCAGCCGCGAAACGCGCAAGGAGCGCTACAACAAGTTCGCCGGAGAGCCGGTCCGGCAGGTGCGAATGATCAACCTCCACTCCTGGACCAACATCGACCGTCACCAGGTGGTGCTGTGGACCAACGCACGGGAGGCCTATCTGGTCGATCTGTTCAGTCCCTGTCTCAACCTGGACCGCGCGATGGCGATCGGAGTGAGCAACTTTGGCAACACCGTTTATGCCAGGTCTGACGCCATCGTGGTTGGCGGGGAACGCTGCCTGATCGACCAGATTCGACCGATCGACACCAAGGCGCTGAAGGAAGAACAGCGCAATGCGCGGAGCGCGACCCTGCAGTCCCGCGCCGAGCAGTCCTGAACCAGAGCGCTCAGGCAAGGACGCCTGGCGAGCAAAAGTGCTTGAGCGCAACTGCTGGAAACGCGATCATGGGGGGCTATGCGCCCCCGCAAATCCGTTACCAAAACAACCCTGACGCCGCGTTCTGCGCTGGCCGAACTGCTCGCCCTACCAGGAGAGCAGGCGAGGCGCTATGCCGCAATTCTGCCTGACGAGGTTTGTGCTGCGCTGCTCGGCACCCTGCACAAGGAATTCGCCGCTTATCTGGAGATCCGTGCCGAGGCCTGGGCCATGCATGCGGCCGCGCCGCGTGCCATGCCGCTGGGTCCCGACTATGAGCGCGACCTGGTCGGCCACTGGATGGAGCCCAGTTACGGCACTTGCAGCCCCAGCACCACTGTGGAGGAAGCCACCAAGGTTCTGCGCGACCTTCACCACCGGGTCTTCACGGTCTACCTGTTTGTCGTTGATCAGGGGCGTCTGGTCGGCGTGCTGACCCCGCGTGAACTACTGCTGGCCAGCAAGCAGGACCGGGTCGATGACCTGATGCTGCGGCGGCCATTTCATCTGCGTGACGACGAGGACGTCGAGGAGGCGTGGCAGCGCGCCAGCCAGTGGCAGCTACCGGCCTATCCGGTGTGCAACGATCAGGGTCATCTGGTGGGCGTTCTGCGTGGCGCTGAGCTGGCAAGACTGCAGGCCGAGGCGCTGGCCAGCCAGGCCGGTCGCCTGGTGGGTGTCGCCGAGGAGGACCGGACCAACGCACCCTGGTTCCAGAGTCTCTCACTGCGCCTGCCGTGGATGGCCATCAGCCTGGCCACCGTTGCCCTCGGCGCGGCGGTGGTGGGCGCTGCGCAGTCAGTGATCGAACGCTTTGCCCTGCTGGCGGTGTTTCTCCCGGTGCTGGCCGGGCAATCGGCAAACGCGGGCAACCAGGCGATGGCGGTTTGCCTCCGCGGTCTGGCACTCGGCGAGCTACGCCGGGATTCGGTGTTGCGCCTATTTTTCAAGGAAAGCCTGATCGCCCTGTTGGGCGGTCTGTTTGCCGGACTGGTGGCCGGCGTCGGCATGCTGTTCATGGCCCACATGCTGGAAGCCGAATACGCCACGGTGCTGGCCATCACGGTCGCTGTTTCGATGGTCGGCAGCTGCCTGGTGGGAGGTGCCGCGGGCGCGATCCTGCCGATCATCCTGAGCAGGATGGGCTCCGATCCTGCCGGCGCCGCGGGCATCCTGATCTCGATGATCACCGACGTGGTGAGCTTCGGGCTGCTGCTCGGCATTCCCTGGTTGTGGCTGTCCAACTGAGCGCACTGGGCAAGCCAATCGTAAGGCTCAGGTGAACGGCGGAGTCCAGATTCTTGAGCAACACCCGCGTGAGGGCTTATAAGCGCGATCCCGACCCTGAACTCCGGAGCGGTCTCCCTGCTCCACCGTCCGGCACGAGCAATCCCCCATGCACAATCGCAGTTCCCCATTGGTGGTCACCCGTATCGACCCGGCGCAGCTCCGACGCCGCCGCAGTCGCCTGATTCTCGCCTGGCTGCTCAGTCTGGTCGCGCTCTATTTCGCCTGTCGCTTTTGGCTGATTCCCGGCGTCGGGCCATTGCAGGCTCAGCTCCGCGACCTGCGGCAGGAGCATCAGCGCCTGCAGGAAGCCCACGGCAAGATCGAGCGCGAGCTGTCCACGCAGGCGAGCGCGCGCGAGGTTGCCGAGCAGGCGCTGGAAGATCTGCGTCTGGTCCTCACCCAGCGGCAGGACGAGATCGCTTCCCTGCGCGCCGACGTCAGCTTCTATCAGCGGCTGATCGAGGGCGGTGCGCAACAGGCCGGCCTGTGGATCCACCAGTTTCGCCTGAACCCTGACAACCAGGGCGGCAACATGTACCGCTATCGATTGACGCTCGCGCAGAACCTCAAGCGCGGCCGCAACGCCGAAGGCAGCGTCGAACTCTGGGTGACCGGGTCGCGCAATGGTGAGCTGGTCAAGCTGGACCTGGCCGAGCTCACCGGCACCAGCGCCACCCCCATTACCAGCTATGCTTTCAAGTATTTCCAGCAGCTAGAAGGTACGATTCTGTTACCTGCTGCATTCGAGCCCAGTGCCATAGAAATCGCCATGCGTCCAAAAGACGGTGGCAGCACCGTACGTCGGGAATTCACCTGGGCAGAAGCCAACCAGAAGGATGAGAACAGCTGATGTTTGGAAATAGCAACGAGAGCAAGCGCCCAGTCCGCAATGCCAGCGCCAGCACCACCTACGAGGGATTGATCGGCCAGCGCATGGTGATCGACGGTGATGTGCATTTCTCCGGTGGTTTGATGGTCGAAGGCACGGTCAAGGGATCAGTCCGGGTCGACGACGATGCCGAAGCGGTGTTGGTCGTCAGCCAGCAAGGCACTATCGATGGCGAGGTGCATGCGCCTCAGGTCGAGGTCAATGGCACCATGCACGGCGACATCATCGCCGAGGAGCGACTGGTCCTGGGTCCCACCGCTCGAGTCCATGGCAACATCTACTACAAGGTGCTGGAGATGGCGGCTGGTGCCCAGGTCAGCGGACAAATGGTCTTTCAGGAGTCGCCTCGCGCCAAGGCCAAGCCCGAACTGCTCTCGGGACCGTCAACCAAAGATGAGGATTGATCTGTCAGCCTCTGCCCCAATCTCAGCGGTGCGGGTTCTTCTACCCGCCCATATATCGACTGGTGAGGACATTCATGGAAGCCATTGAGCAACAGCCGGCCATCCACCTGACAGGCTCCGCCGCGCGCAAGGTTCTGGAACTGATCGAGGAAGAGGGTCGCGACGATCTCGCGCTGCGGGTGTACATCAATGGCGGGGGTTGCTCCGGCTTCCAATACGGTTTCGCATTCGAAGAAGAAGCGGCCGAAGATGACATGCGAATTCAGCAACAGGGGGTCACCGTGCTGATCGACCCGATCAGCCTGCAGTATCTGGAAGGCGCGGAACTGGACTACAGCGAGAGTCTGCGTGGCGCCCAGTTTGTGGTTCGCAATCCCAAGGCAAAGAGCACCTGCGGCTGCGGTTCCTCGTTCTCGGTATAACCGGGACGGCGGTCGAATGAGTGCATCGCAACGCAGCCTTCGCAATCCCTTTGCGGGGCTTCCGCTAGTCCGCTTTGGTGAACAGCGTGAACAGTTCGATCCAAGCGGTTTCGGCGGTGAGCTACGCATACTCAACGCGCTGCCTGACGGCAGAATCCAGACCCAATCCGAGTCACCGCAGCTGGCCTGGGCGGATCCCAGCGAGGCGGCCGATCGGGTCCTGCTGGGGCACTACCAGGGCATTCTTTACGCGGTCCAGTGGCGCCAGCCGCAGCCACAGGGACCGCTGCCGCCTGCGCAGCCGCCCTACCCCGATCTGCGCATGCATGCGCAGCTGCTCGATGATTTCGAAGCGGGGCTGGCCGCCTACGCAAGGGCCATGGTCATCTGGCACCAGCGCCATCGTCATTGTGGGCTGTGTGGCGCCAGTACGACCAGTGAGGCTCACGGCCACCGGCGCCGCTGCAGCAACGCTGACTGCGCGACCGAACATTTTCCGCGAGTAGATCCAGCCATCATTGTCGCAGTCAGCTGTGGGGAAAGGCTGCTGTTGGCCCGTCAGGCCAGCTGGCCGGAGCGCCGCTATTCAGTGCTCGCCGGATTTGTCGAACCCGGCGAGAGCCTGGAAGACTGCGTGGTCAGGGAGGTCTTCGAAGAAAGCGGCGTGGTGGTGCGGGAATGCGACTACCATTCCTCGCAGCCCTGGCCCTTTCCCTCTGGTCTGATGCTGGGTTTCACTGCGCAGACTGATCGCGAAGACCTCACTCTGGACGACGAGCTGGAGCACGCGCTATGGCTGGACCCGGAAGAACTGGTCGCGGCCATTGCCGCCGGAAGGCTACGCCCGCCATCGGGCTTCTCGATTTCCCGTCGACTGGTCGAGGACTGGTATCTGGAGCGCCGTGGGCAAAGTTTGAGCGCCGCAGTTGCCGCCAGCAGGGCTGCCGAACCGGACTGAGCGGGACCTGCCTGGACGATCCACGGTCCGCCTGATGTCTTGGGCACACCGCCGACAGGCAGTGCGGGTACAATGGCGACTGCTTCATCAAGGGCAGCCCTCTCAAAAATGGCTCTGAGCTTACTGATCATCCTGGTCGTCATTGGCGTCAGCGCCGCGGCGCCGGAGCTTACCCGGTTGCGCGATTTTGACTGGTTTCGGCGTTGGGTCGAGGCGCTCTCCAGGCAGCTGAACCTCAATGTCCTCTGGACCCATGCGCTCGGCCTGCTGATCACCGTCGGTCTGCCAACACTGCTGGTGTTGCTGGTCCATCGCGCATTGGGCAGTGCGATCTTCGGCCTGATCGGAATCCTGATTGCCGCCATCGTTCTTTACTACAGCTGGGGACCGCGCGATCTCGATGCCGATGTTTCCGATCTGGCCACTGCGACCGATCCGGAACTGCGACAACGAGCCCTCGCTGCGCTGGGCGCCAGCGCCGAAGACAACCAGCCCGCGGACCGGGTGGAGCTGGTTTTCCATCAGGCGCTCAAGCGATGGTTTGGCGTGCTGTTCTGGTTTGTGCTGTTTGGCCCGGCCGCAGCAATCGGCTTCCGTCTGGTCCAGTTGCTCAACGACAGCAAGCAGATTGCCAATCAGCTACCGCTCCCGCAGGTTGAGGCGGCGC
>JAGRJL010000166.1:0-395 GCA_020442775.1 Lysobacterales bacterium
GGCGGGCGCGAACTGAACTTCGCTTCGGACCTTGATCTGGTCTTCATCTACGACGAGGCGCTAGCCGGATGCGAGAGCGATGGTGCGCGCAAGCTGGATCACCATCGCTATTTCGTGCGCCTGGTCCAGCGCGTCGTCCACTTGCTGACGGCGCAGACTTCGCTCGGGCCGCTCTATGACATCGACATGCGGCTGCGCCCGAACGGCAGCAAGGGTCTGTTGATCATCGGTCACGAGGCCTTCGCGCGCTATCAGCAGAACGAAGCGTGGACCTGGGAGCATCAGGCGCTGGTACGGGCACGCGCGGTGGCGGGTGACCGGCGCCTGGCGGTGCGCTTTCAGAACATTCGCGGCGAGGTGTTGGCGATCCGGCGGGAGCCGTCGGTCCTGACTGC
>JAGRJL010000166.1:458-1765 GCA_020442775.1 Lysobacterales bacterium
CTCAAGCAGGGTGAGGACGGGATCGTGGATATCGAATTCGCCCTGCAGGAAGGCGTGCTCGCGGCCGCAGCCAGCCAGCCCAAGCGACCCCGCTGGCCCTCCGGTACGCCAGCGCTGATCGAGCGCCTGTACAAATTGGGCTTGATTCCGCCTGCGCAGGCGGAGCAGTTCCGCCTGCGTCATCAATGGCTGGTGGATCAGGGTCTGCGGCGTACCCTCGCGCTGGAGCCTCGTCTGATCGCCCGTTCCCAGTGGCCACCTCCGGATTGGCAGGTGGGGGAGACCTGAGCGGCGTGGTTGCCGGACAATCTCCCCTCAAGTTCGCAGCTTGACCGCCAACAGGCTCCGGGGCGGTTAGAATGGGCAGGTACCAGTTAGGGACAGCCAATGGTGCGCAAGGAACACAAGCCGATTCCCAAGAGCGAAGATTCCCATCTGGGCTATAGGCATCTGTTTGAAGGGATCCTGGGGCGAAATACCGCCGACTACTCGATACAGTCGGCGCAGCGCCACCACGTGCAGCTTTCATTGATGGCCGATCGCAAGGCCAACATCATCATCACCGTTTCATCGATCGTGCTCAGTCTGACCCTGGGCCGGCTCAATGATCCGGAACTGCGCTGGTCGCTGGGAACCCTGGGGTTTTTCACCCTGATTGCGCTGGTGCTGGCGATTCTGGCAGTGCTGCCCAAGTACCGGCCGATGCGTCTGAAAGACATCTACGACCTGCCGGACTATTTCAACATCATGTTTTTCGCGCACTTCTCGGAGCTGCCAAAGGATCGCTTCTTCGAGCTATGGGGTGATGCCCTGCGCACCGACCGCGCGGTCTACGAGAACCTGGCCAACGATCTGTACTCCCTGGGTGTCTATCTGGCGCGCCACAAGTACCCGTACTTGCGCCTGAGCTATCTGTTCTTCCTGACCGGTTTCGTCGCTGCCTGCGTGATTCAGGTCATCACCCTGACCATTGGCTGAGCACCCGCCGCCGGCCTGTTGGGTTTCCCACTGCCGGATCGCCGGCGCAGATGGGATTGCCGCGGAACAACGATGAATCTACGAGATCTGAAGTATCTGGTTGCGCTCGCCGATCACCGCCATTTTGGGCGCGCCGCGGAGGCCAGCTTCGTCAGCCAGCCAACCCTGTCCACCCAGATCAAGAAGCTGGAAGAAGAGTTGGGCGTGGTGCTGATTGAACGCGGACCGCGCAAGCTGATGCTGACCGAGGTCGGTGAAGCCATCGCCGAGCGCGCGCGCGACGTACTCAACGAAGTGGAACAGATTCGCGAAGAAGCGCGCCGCCATCG
>JAGRJL010000167.1:0-4873 GCA_020442775.1 Lysobacterales bacterium
TGATCAAGTCCGACCCCAGTTCGCGGAGCCCATCGCGGATCCGGCTCAGGCTGTGATGCAGCCACCAGTGGCTGGCCGCGCCAGGCGCCCAGGGCGCCTCTTCCGCTGGCTCGTGTAGATACACGGGAATCGGCTGATAGCCATCTTTCAGCAGCCGGGCGAGCGCCTGATGGTCGTCCAGCCGCAGATCCCTTCTCAGCCACAAGATCGCGCGTCGGGCGGTCACCTATTCGCCGTCGACCATGCGCTTGCCGCGGCCTCGCGCGACCATGTTGAGCGCCTCGACCCCAGCGGAAAAGGCCATTGCAAAATACAGATAGGCCCGCGGTATGTGAAATTCCAGTCCATCGGCAATCAGCGCAACGCCGACCAGAATCAGGAAGGAAAGGGCCAGCATCTTGATGCTGGGATGGCGCTCGATGAATTCGCCAATGGTGTTGGCCGCCAGTAGCATCACCCCGACTGCCAAAAGGATCGCCAGTACCATCACCGGAATGATGTCGACCATGCCGACCGCGGTAATAACGCTATCGAGCGAAAATACGATGTCTATGATCGCGATCTGGGTGATTGCCGCGGCGTAGGTTGAGGCCGGGCGTGCAGCTACTTCGCCACTCTCGCCCTCGACCGCATCGTGGATCTCCATGGTTGCCTTGATCAGCAGGAAAAGCCCCCCGAAGATCAGGACCAGATCCCGAATCGACAACGCCTGCCCGAGCAGATTGAACAGCGGCTGGGTCATCCGCGCGAGCCAGGCCAGGCTCAACAACAGCAGGATTCGGGTCCCGCAGGCCAGCGCCAGCCCCCAGCGACGCGCGCTCGGACGCTGCTCAGGCGGCAAGCGCCCGGTAACGATCGACAGAAAGACCAGATTGTCGATCCCCAGGACGATTTCCAGGGCCGACAGAGTGATCAACGCAATCAGGGCCTCGCTGGTGAATAAGACCTCCATCGATCAGCGCCGCTTCATCCCAGCCACCTGGGCAACAACAACAGCCCCCAGGTCAGGACGACGTTACTCATGGCCACGAACACCGCTGCCGAGCCCATGTCCTTGGCCCTTCCGGCAAGCTCATGAAATTCGGGCGTGGTCTTGTCCACCACAGCCTCAATCGACCCGTTCAGCAACTCGGTGATCAGAACCAGCAGGACCGAGCCGACCATCAGCACCCGCTCGGTAGGCGTGCCGCCCAGATAGAGGCCCAACGGTATCAGGATCGCGGCAAGCTGCACTTCCAGCCGGAATGAGGCCTCATGACGCAGAGCGGCCTTCAGACCCTGAAGCGAGTAACGAAACGCCAGCATGATCTGCCGCGGTCCGCGCGAGACAGCATTAGCCACGAAGGGTCAACCGATTCAACCGCGGTCCGGACGCGAACTGGGGACGGTCAGCGCAGACCAGGGTCGCAGCTTGGAGGCGACATCGACGTGTTGGCCGACTGGTCCGATAGCTGATCAACATATGCACTCGCTCGACATAGCAGCCGCCGATTGTGGCATTAGCTCCGGGCCACGGACAAGGCGCAATGCTGCGCGTGCGCAGTGAAGATGTCATCAACTCGCTTCTTATTGCGGTGAGGACGCACAGGCAGCCTCTGCCAGGCGCCCTAGCCCCCTGGTCTGGCAAATTCGTCGGGCGCCGTCCTCGGCAAGGCCGCGCGCGGCGCCCCCGAGGAAAGCTGGGCCGCTACAATAGCGCCTGACCACGCCAGGCGATGCAAAATGAACGTCGAACGATTATTGGGCAGCTTGTTGAGCGGAGGTATGGGCGGTGGGCGCAGCAGGCGCTCAATGGGTTCTTCGGTCCTGAGCGGCATGGGCGTGGGCAAGGCTCAGGTCGGCATGGGGCTGTTGGGCGTGGCCTTCGCCGCATTCGAGCACTACCAGCAACAGCAGGCCCCTGCACAGCCCCAGTCATTGGCTTCGAGCCCACCACCTCCCCCTCCACCTCCAACAAACACCGCCGGAACGTCCCCGCACCAGGCCGCGCCACCTCCGCCGCCGCTGAGTCCAGCGAGCGTGCCGGTGTCCTCCCCTTCGCGCGACCATGATCTGATGCTGGTCGTTGAGACCATGATCTCGGCTGCACACGCCGATGGCCGGATCGACGCGGACGAGCGCAGCGGCATTTTGGAGAAGGCCATGCAGCTGGAATTGGGCGCCGATCAACGCAAGCAACTGCTGGTTGCGCTCGAACAGCCACCCAGCATCGCGCAGATCAGTGCCAGAGCGCGCCCCGAGATTGCCGCCGATCTCTACGCCGCCGCGGTCCTCGCCATTACCATCGATACCGATGCGGAGCGGCAATGGCTACAGGCACTGGGCTCGTCACTGGGGTTGGACCAAGCCACCTGCAACGACATTGAATCTTCCTTTCGCAGCTAAGACTGGAGACACACTATGCACCAATGGTATTTCAGCTATGACGGACAGCAGATGGGCCCGCTGGACCAGGCCAGTGCAGTCCGCCAGGCGCAGCAGCGTTCCGACGGCCACTGCTGGCGTCAGGGCTTCGCCGAGTGGCTGCCGATCGCCCACGTCGCCGAGCTAAGCAACAGCGCTGCCAGTCCGGGCACCGGAATCCAGGCGCCACCAGCGATGAGTCTGACCGCGGCGCATCGCAGCGATGAAATCGACTACAAGATCTTCGGTGAGGATGTGCAGTTCGTCGAGATCGAGCTGGACCCAGGCGAAAGCTGCGTCGCCGAGGCCGGCGCGATGATGTACAAGAACCCGGTGGTCAAGATGGAAACCGTCTTCGGCGACGGGTCTCAGCAATCGGCATCGGGCGGCTTCCTCGACAAGCTGGTCGGCGCCGGCAAACGGCTGATCACTGGTGAGAGCCTGTTCACCACCGTGTTTACCCATACCGGGCACAGCGGCAAGGCACACGTGGCCTTCGCTGCACCCTACCCCGGCACCGTCGTGCCGATGACCTTGAGCAACTTCAACGGCCGCATCATCTGCCAGAAGGATTCCTTCCTGTGCGCCGCCAAGGGCGTGCAGATCGGAATCTTCTTCCAGAAGAAGATCATGACCGCGCTGTTCGGCGGTGAAGGTTTCATCATGCAGAAGCTTGAAGGTGACGGGCAGATCTTCGTGCATGCCGGCGGCACCATCACCGAGCGCGATTTGAGCGCCGGGGAAACCCTGCATGTGGACACCGGCTGTGTGGTCGCGTTCACCGACGGGGTCAACTTCGACATCGAGCAGGTGGGCGGGGTCAAGTCGATGGTTTTCGGCGGCGAAGGGGCGTTTTTCGCCAAGCTGACCGGACCCGGCAAGATCTGGATCCAGAGCCTGCCCTTCTCGCGCATGGCTGGCCGGATCTTTGCCGCCGCGCCGCAGGGCGGTGGTCGCGATCGCGGTGAGGGCTCGGTACTCGGAGGCCTCGGCGACATCATTTCCGGCGACCGCGGATTCTAGCGGCGCCACCGGCGCACACCGCATTCGGGCGGCAACGGTGGAATTACAGGGGCTGCCCTGTCCCTTGCGACAGGGCAACCGCTCGGCCAGATGATGCGCTGCACGACCTGCCGGAACCCCCTGGCGAGGGCAGAACTCAGCTGGCCTCCGGCGGTGTCGACCATTGCTCACGATCCGGGTCGACGGGACGCGCATCGGGAAAGCTCAATACTGCGGTGGTGCCCTGACCAACGGTGCTGGACAGGCGGACCTCCCAGCCGAAGCGCTCGCATAGCCGCCGGACGATATTCAGCCCTACCCCATGCCCCCCCGGAGAGGCCCCGCGCGCGCGGTAGAAGGGCTGGAATATGTTCTTGAGCTCATCTTCTGCGATACCGACGCCGGTATCGGCGATCTGCAATCGACCGCAGCTCATCTGCACCACAATCTCCCCCCGCTCGGTATAGCTGCAGGCATTCCTGATCAGATTGCTGACCAGCACCGCGACCACCTTGGCTGGGGCGTGAATCATGCAGCAGCCGTCCACCTCCACCCTCATGTCCACCGGCTTGTCCTTGAGCAGGGGCTCGGCTCGCTCCACCTCCTCACGCACGACGGTTTCCAACAGGAAATCCTCGCTGGGCATGCCCGAGGCGCTGTCCCTGGCGAGCAGCAGGAAGGCTTCGATCAGTGCTTCCATGTCCCTGGCTGCGCGGCTGATTCTCGCCAGATTCTTCTGCTCGAAACCGTCCAGGTTACCGTCGGAACAAAGCACCTCACTGGCCAGCTTGATCACCGTCAGTGGACTGCGCAACTCATGCGAGGCATCGCGGGTGAAATTGCGCTCTCGCTCGATCAACTGGGTCTGCCGCTCCGCGAAAGCATGCAGCGCTTCGGCAAGGATCTCGGTTTCGCCTTCCACGTCGGAGGGCACATTCTCCGGCGCCAGCACACTCAGATCCGGTCGGTTGGGGTCCAGTCTGCGCACGACATTGGCCAGCCAAACGACCGGAGAGATCGCTCTCCTGGAGAGCCTGTAGGTCAGCCAGGTGGACAGATAGACCAGCAACAGCACCAGGGTCAGCGGGACCATCCCGAACCACAAGGCCAGGCGGCCCACCTGCTCCTGGTCAAAGACCAGAAACAACCGTCCCTGTTCAGCATCGCTGACGTAAACCAGCGGTCTGCGCTGATCCTCACGCAGCGTGTGAAAGCCCGGAGCCAGCTCGCGCAGAGCCTCGGGCACATGCTCCCTGGCGGATTCGCCCGGGCGCAGCAGGTAGCCGCGCATGTTGTAGGTGTCCGGTTCGGGAAAGTCCGGTCGCTGCTCCAGCAATTCGATGTAATGCTTGCTCTCGTCAGTGAGGGCACGCTTGATCAACACGTCCTGCAGCACTGCGGCCGCCGCGTACACCCCCAGAACCGCGCCGCAGCTGACCGCAGCCGCCTGCAGGATGAAGGCAATGCT
>JAGRJL010000167.1:4952-6986 GCA_020442775.1 Lysobacterales bacterium
CGCCGAGCCGCCGACCAGCGCAGAAGCCGTCGGCGGCCGCGCCTGCTTCATCACCCGTTGGCCAGCTTCAGGCTGGGTACTTCAGCATCCAGATCAGCCAGACGATAGCCGGCGCTGTGTACCGTATGCAGCAGGGGTCGCATGAACGGCTTGTCGATCACCTTGCGCAGGTTATAGAGATGGCTGCGCAGAGTATCGCTGTCCGGCAGCATGTCGCCCCAGATCTCGCGCTCGATATCCCGCCGGGAAACCACCCTGGGCGACTCGCGCATCAGGATCTGCAGCAGCTTCAGGCCAATCGGAGAAACTGCCAGATCGCGCTCATTGCGAGTCACCCGCAGGGTGGCCGTGTCCAGCACCAGATCCCCCACCCGCAGCACTTCCTGACTGACCAGTCGACGGTCGCGCCGAATCAGCGCACGCACCCGGGCTTCCAGTTCCTTCACCTCGAAGGGCTTGACCAGGTAGTCGTCGGCGCCGGCATCCAGTCCGCTGACCTTGTCTTCCAGGGTATCTCTGGCGGTCAGCATCAGCACCGGGGTGGACTTCTTCGCTTCCTGGCGCAGCTTTCGGCAGACTTCCACACCATCCATTCCCGGCAGCATCAGATCCAGCACGATCACGTCGTAACTGTTGCTGATCGCCAGATGCAGCCCGGTTACGCCGTCCTGGGAATAGTCCACCGAGTATCCGCGGCGCTCCAGATACTCGCCCACCATTTCCGCGATTCCGCGGTTGTCCTCCACCAGTAGCACCAGTCCGGTCTGTTCTTCGCGTGCTTTCATCTCTTTCCCCTCGCGGGCAGTCATCACATATGTGAAGATTGCCGCCGAGGCAGTGATTGCATCGTGAACGTCACAGCGACCCGGTCAGCCCGACGATGCTCCTACGGTGCGCTCCAACATCACTTGGGAAAACCCGTAGGCATGACGCGCATCGATCTGATGAGCTACTCGTGACAATTCGGTCCACTGCGCACGCTCCAGCTGCGGAAACCAGGTATCCACATCGGCAATCGCCGCTTCAACCTCGCAAAGGTAGATTCGATGCGCCAGCGGGAGTGCCTCGGCATAGACCTGCGCGCCACCGATCACCATCAACCATTCCTGATCGGCACACAGCGCCAACGCCTCAGCCAGACTCCCCACCCGCTCGGCACCCTGCGCAGACCAGCGTGGGTTTCGCGACAGCACCAGATTGCGCCGCTGAGGGAGCGGCCGACCGATGGACTCGAAGGTTGCCCGCCCCATCAGCAGCGGACGACCCAGCGTCAGCTGCTTGAAGTGGCGCAGGTCGTCGGGGAGATGCCAGGGCAGTTCACCGCGCCGGCCGATGCCGCGATTGCGGTCCATCGCGACCACCAGGGCTACCCTCGCCTGCCCCATTTCTTCAGCCCCGTTCACGCTCACGAGGGTGCCGATTCCGCCGGCCAGAACCAGACTCGCTGGATCACCTCGCCCTGCACTTCGAATAGGCCGTGTGCGCAGCGCCGCTGCGAGCCGCCCGCCGTGCGCCAGCGCACGCATTCATAGACCGCGACGCGATGGACTCCCCGCGCGAAAACTTCGACTTCACTGCGCGCGTCAGGGGTCGCCGCGAAGTAGGCGCCCAGGGTTCGCTGCATCGCCTCCCGTCCATCCGCCTCCAGCAGGCTGCGTCCACCCTCTATTGCCAACCATTGCACGTCCGATGCCAGCAGCGCGGTCGCGGCGTTCTGATCCTGACGATTGATAGCCGCGAAGTATGCGCGTACGACATCGGCAGCGGCGGCCGTGCCATTTGCAGATCTGGGAACAGCGCTGCTGCAGGCAGCGAGCAACCCGAACAGCGCCACGCCCGCCCATCGGAATGCAGCGTTCATACCGCCACCGGTGCCTTGATTGCGGGGTGATACTGATAGTCCCGGATCTCGATATCCTCGTAGCGGAATTCGAACAAATCCGTGACCGCCGGGTTTAGGTGCAGGCTGGGCAGCGGCAGCGGTTCCCGCTGCAGCTGGGTCTGTACCTGCTCGAAATGATTGCTGTAGATGTG
>JAGRJL010000168.1 GCA_020442775.1 Lysobacterales bacterium
ATCTTCGGGTGCTCGGCCTTGATCGCCAGATACTGGCGCATCAGCGGCGTGTGGTTGGCGGTTTCGGCAGTCATCCAGACCCTGGGTAGATTGACGGGGGCGCTAGTCTACGATGACGCGCGACTCTGACCACGATCGATTGCCGGCAAACGCGCACGGGTTCATGCCGGCGCGCTATAGTTCGGCGCCAGACAATCCTGGGATCACCCGATGGTCGACGTTGTCCACCGCGGCGGCTGCCACTGCCATGCGGTCCGCTTCGAAATCACCGCACCTGCCGAAATTGAAGTCATCGACTGCAACTGCACCCTGTGCACCATGACCGCATTCGAGCACTGGATTGTGCGCGCCGCCCAGTTTCGACTGCTCACCGATCCGGCAGCACTCAGTGAATATCGCTTCAATACCGGCGTGGCGCGTCACCTGTTCTGCAGTCGCTGCGGGATCAAGTCCTACTACCGGCCCCGTTCCCACCCGGAGGACTACAGCGTCAACCTGCGCTGCGTGGATCCGGGCAGTTTCCGCGTGATCAAGCGACGGCCCTTCAACGGGCAACAATGGGAATCCTCGATCGCTGGCCTGACCGGCCGCTAGTCCACACCTGCGCAGCGTACATGCCATGAGCAACGACCCCACCGAAACTCCCAGCCTGCACCAGATCGCCGCAGATCTGGGCAGCCAGATGCTGGCCCGCCGACTCAAGCTGGCGGTGGCCGAATCCTGCACCGGCGGCTGGGTGTGCAAAGTGGTTACCGAGATCTCCGGTTCTTCGGACTGGTTTGACGCCGGCTTTGTGGCTTACAGCTATGAAGCCAAGGAAGCGATGCTCGGCGTCGATCGCCGCATACTTGAGCGCTACGGTGCGGTCAGCGAGGAGGCGGTACTGGAAATGGTGCGCGGCGCACTGAGTCGCTCGCGGGCCAACGTTGCGCTGGCGATCACCGGGATTGCCGGTCCGACCGGCGGCACCCCCGACAAGCCGGTGGGCACGGTGTGGGTCGCCTGGGGCTTTGGTCACCATCCGCCGGAGGCCGCCGTCTTTCTGTTCAGCGGCGACCGGGAACAGGTACGCCGGGACACGGTGCGGGTCGCGCTGCGCGGCGTCCAGGAGATGCTGGAACGGCACTAGGCACAGAAACAACCGTTGAATTTCCTTTCGGTGCCGTTCTGTCTCAGTCGGTGCGACAGCCGCTGAAGAATATTCGTACACGCGTCGGGAAACATGCTGACAGCAGGCTGACAGTGCGCTGTGGGATAATCCGGCCATCGGCAACACCCCACTCATCAGATTTCGGAGTCAACATGGAAGACAACAAGCGCCGCGCGCTCTCGGCAGCATTGGGTCAGATCGAAAAGCAGTTTGGCAAGGGCGCAGTCATGCGCATGGGCGATCGGGTCATCGAAGCGGCGGATGTGATCTCCACCGGATCGCTGGGCCTCGACCTGGCCCTCGGAATCGGCGGCCTCCCCCGCGGCCGGGTGATCGAAATCTATGGTCCGGAGTCCTCCGGCAAGACCACCCTGACCCTGGAAGTGATCGCCAATGCGCAACGCGCCGGCGGCACCGCGGCCTTCGTCGATGCCGAGCATGCGCT
>JAGRJL010000169.1:0-8539 GCA_020442775.1 Lysobacterales bacterium
CCAGCTCCACCCCCCACTGATCGAAAGGGTTGTTGCCATAGATCCGGCTCTGCACGAACACCTTGTGCTCGTAGAAGGCCAGCAGTGCACCCAGCGTGGCGGGATCCAGACGCTCCAGCAGCAGGGTCGTGCTGGGACGCTCGCCGGGACACAATCGAGCCGCCGCCAGCGCCGGATCGGACTCGCTGTCCACCGCAGAACCCTTCAGCAAGGCGGCCGACTGGGCCAGCATGTTCGCCAGCAGCACCTGATGATGCTCGAGGCGTTGATGCCCCGGCGCAATGCAGCCCAGAAAGTCCACCGGCACCACGTCCAGCCCCTGGTGCAGCGACTGGAAATAGGCGTGCTGGCCGGCGGTGCCGGTGCCGCCCCAGATCACTGCCGCAGCGGGGTGATCCAGCCGCTGACCGTGATCGTCCACCGCCTTGCCGTTCGATTCCATCTCCAGCTGCTGGAGGAAGGCCGGCAGCAGGCTCAGCCGCTCGTCATAGGCCACCACCGCGCGGGTGGGATAGGACCACAGCACCCGATCCATGCATTGCGCCAGCGCGGCCAGCACCGGCAGACAGCGAATCATCGGCGCCTCCAGGCAGTGGCGATCCATCGCCGCAGCGCCCGCCAACAGCTGCTCGAAAGCGCTTCGACCGATCCCTGCGGCCGCCGCCAGACCCACGCTGGACCACAGCGAGTAGCGTCCGCCAACGCTCTGGTCGAAGGCCACCATCCGTCCCACGCCAAAGGCCCCGGCCGCCGCCGGCTTGGCAGTGCAGCCGACGAAGTGTCGCGATAGCCGATCCTCGCTGACGCCGTGCTCGCGCAGCCACTGCCGCGCGCTCAACGCGTTGAGCAGGGTTTCCCGCGTACCGAAGGTCTTGGAGGACACCACAAACAAGGTGCGCTCAGGGTTGGCGCCGCGCAGCGCCAGGTTCAGCGCGTGGCCATCGACGTTGGCAACGAAACGCAGCTCCGGGCCCGGTTCGGCGGTCAGCGCATCGGCCACCAGCCGCGGCCCCAGATCGGAGCCACCGATACCGATATTGATAACGCGGTCGGCGTCGATCAATCCCACCTGTGATCCTGCGTGTTCAAACAGCGCCTGGGCCAGCGTCAGCATGCTCTCGCGCTGCTCCAGGACTTCGCTGTGGGCCTGGTTCAGCGAGGGATGCGGGGAGCTTTCCGCGCGCACCAGAGAGTGCAGAGCGGGTCGGTCCTCGGAGCGGTTCAGCCGCGCCCCGGCCTGCAGCTCACGAAGCTGCCCGCTGAGATCAAGGCGATCCAGCTGGCCCAGCCCCAGGCCCAGCAGTTCGCTGTCGATGCGGCACTTGCTCAGGTCCAGATGCAGACCCTGAAAGCGAAATTCGTAGCGCTCGCAACGCGCCGGATCGGCGCTCAGATCACGTAGGCTGGGTAGCTCGCTGCGCGCGTAATCGCGCATGGCCTGCCAGGAGAAACGGGGGCTTGGCGTGTTCATGGTGGATTTGTCGGGTCGTCCGCGCAGTCACGAGCTGATCATGGTAGCCGCTTCGCGATGTCACTTTCCCGAGCGCAGACCAAAAAAAACCCCTACCAATCTGGTAGGGGTCAAGTCGGAGTGACGATTACCTCAAAACGCGCCCTGCGTACCTGTTGGGGTTTGAAGCTTGTTGCAAACTCCTCCAGGTGGTTGCAAACATACCACAGTGGACAAGTCCCCGCTAGCACCCTGAGCAAACTTTTGCCACCCGGTCAGTTAGCCCTAACGTCGGTGTCGCGGACTGCCGGAAGATTGTCAATCAGCCGCGCTTTTCCCAGCCGAGCGGCCACCAGCACGCGCAAGTCCTTGTCAGACGGGCCCACCTGGCCCAGATCCAGGGCCCGGCGCACCGCGAAATAGTCGGGTCTGAATCCCAGCGCGGCCAGCTGGTGGTAGCCCTGCTCTTCGATCTTCGCGATCACTTCACCTTGTTGTATTTGCGCAACAGCCAGGCGCAGCGCGTCGATCACGCCCACCGCCCGCTGGAGTTCCTCCGCGCTCAGATACTGGTTGCGCGAACTCAGGGCCAGGCCCTGCTCATTGCGCCCGGTCGGTGCCCCGATGATCTGCAGCGGGAAGGCGAAGGCTCTGACCAGAGCGCGAATCACCAGCAACTGCTGATAATCCTTCTCGCCAAATACCGCCACATCCGGCTCCACAAAATGGAACAGGCGAGCGCACACCTGGGCCACACCGGCAAAGTGTCCGGGCCGGAAGGCGCCGCACAGGCTGTTGGCCAGCTCACCCAGGTCGATGCGCGCAACGGGTCCCGCCTGATCGGGCGGATAGACATCGGCATCCTCCGGGGCAAACAGCAGGTCGCAGCCCTGCTCGCGCAATCCCTGCTGATCGGACTCCAGCGTCCGCGGATAGTTCCCGTAGTCCTCGCCCAACGCGAACTGGGTAGGATTGACGTAGATGCTGGCGACGACCCGGTCGGCGTTGGCGCGGGCGGTCTGGATCAGCGAGTAGTGCCCCGCGTGCAGGTTGCCCATGGTCGGCACGAATGCGATCCGACGGCCCTCACAACGCCACTGGCGGATCGCGCTGCGCAGGTCGGCAACATGGGTAACGGTCTGCATCGGCGGTCGGGCCTGTCGAGATCGGTGGACCGTTCAAGGTAAAGTGTGCGCCCCTCGCGACACAAGCCCCGGTGCGACCCATGCGACTGCGCAAATGGCTGGTCAGACTGTCTGGATCGCTGCTGACACTGGGCGTCGTGCTGGTGCTCGGCGCCTGGCTGATCCTGCGCGGAAGCCTCCCGCAGCTCGATGGCGAACGGCCTCTGGTTGGGTTGAAGGGAACGGTCGAGGTGCAGCGCGACAGCCTCGGCAGCGTCAGCCTGCACGGGGACAGCCAGATCGATCTGACCCGCGCGCTGGGCTACGTGCACGCCCAGGAGCGCTTCTTCGAAATGGACCTGAGCCGGCGACGGGCCGCCGGAGAACTGGCCGAGCTGTTCGGCCCCGCGGCGCTGGATCTGGACCGCCGCACCCGGGTTCATCGCTTCCGTGCCCGCGCCCAGACCGCGCTGAGTGATCTGCCGCCGGCCCAGCGCGAACTGCTGGAGGCCTACAGCGACGGCATCAATCAGGGCGTGCAGGATCTGAGCGCCCGGCCGATGGCCTACTGGCTGGTGCGCCAGCAGCCGCGTCACTGGCAGCCTGAAGATTCGGTACTCGTCGGCTTCGCGATGTACCTGATGCTGCAGGAGAACGGGGTGCTCGCCGAGCGCGAGCGGGCGCAGATTTACGCCCATCTGCCGCCCAGCGTCGCTGCTTTCCTGCTGCGCGCCGGCACCCCCTGGGACGCCCCATTGGCAGGCGGGCCCATCCCGCCGCCGGCGATTCCGCCGCAGTCCGATTTTGATGCGCGCAAGCTGCCGGCAGAGGCCTACGACGAGCTGCCGGCGCCGGCGCAGGGGCTGGGGATCAGCGCTGTCGATGATCGCCACGATCAGCCTCTGGTCGGTGACCAGCACAGCGAGATCGGCAGCAACAACTTCGCAGTCGGCGGCGCGATCAGCGCGCATGGCGGCGCGATTCTCGCCAACGATATGCATCTGGGTCACGGCGTGCCGAACATCTGGTTCCGCCTGTGCCTACACGATCGCAGCTCGGAAATCGAACGGGTTTGCGGGGTCAGCCTGCCCGGCTTGCCGGGGGTGGTTTCGGGCAGCAACGGTCACGTCGCCTGGGGCTACACCAACAGCTACGGCGACTGGTTCGATTGGGTCGAACTGGCCATCGACCCTGACGACCCCGATCGCTATCTCAGCGCCGAAGGCCCGCAGAGCTTCGTCTCCCACGAGGAAACGATTCGAGTGGCTGGCGCGGAAGAGGAAACTCTGACCGTGCGCGAGACCGTGTGGGGGCCAGTGTTCGAGGGCGACCAGCAGCCGCCGATGGCGCTGCGCTGGGTCGCTCATCTGCCCGGCGCAATGAATCTGGGGGTGGCGCAGCTGGCCGAGGCGCTCAACGTGGAGCAGGCTCTCACCGCCGCCCGGCAGACCGGAATGCCGGCGCAGAACCTGCTGGTGGTCGATCGCGGTGGCCGACTGGCCTGGACCGTGATCGGTCCGATTCCGCAGCGCAGCTTCGAACAAGAACCTGATCGCCCCTTGAGTGGAGCCGTGCCCGCGCAGATCTGGGCCGGCTGGCTGCCGCCCGAGCTGCGCCCGCAGATCATCGACCCGGACTCGTCCCGGCTGTGGACCGCAAACAATCGCACGATGGGTGGGGAAGCCGGGCGCATTCTGGGCGACGGCGGCTACGACCTCGGCGCCCGCGCCGGCCAGATCCGGGACCGCCTGGCAGTGGGTCAGAATTTCAGCGAAGCCGACCTGCGGGCGATTCAGCTGGACGATCAGGCGCTGTTCCTGGAGCCCTGGTGGCATTTGCTGAATCAGACCCTGCAGACGCTGCCCGATCGAGACCGGGCGGCCGCCATTGATGCGGTCGCATCACGCTGGAATCGGGAGGCAGCGGCGGACTCGGCCGCCTACCGGCTGGTTCGCGCCTTCCGGCTGCAGACCCACGAGTTCGTGCTGGCGCCATTTGCTGCCGCGATCGGCACCGAGGTGGAAGACTTTCAGTGGCCGCGACTACCGCAGAGCGAAGGGGTGGTCTGGCAGATCCTCAACGAGCGACCGGCACATCTGCTCGGTAGTCCCTGGCCCAATTACGATGCCCTGCTGGCATCAGCGCTGGAAACTGCGGTAGCCGAACTGAGCGCCGAAGGTGAACTGGCCGAACAGACCTGGGGCAAGCGCAACACCACCGCCATTCGTCATCCGCTGTCGCGCGCACTGCCGGCGCTGGGCTGGCTGCTCAACATGCCCGCACAGGAACTACCGGGCGACAGCAATATGCCCCGAGTGCAGGCGCCGGCCTTTGGCGCCTCCGAGCGCCTGGTGGTGGCGCCCGGTCACGAGGAATCAGGGCTGTTCCACATGCCCGGCGGCCAAAGTGGACATCCGCTGTCGCCCTTCTATGGCAGCGGACACGATGACTGGGCAGAAGGCCGCGCCACCCCCTTCCTGCCCGGGCCGACGGTCTATCAGCTGACGCTGGTCACCGAACTCGGCGACGTGGGGCGCGGAGCGGCCGCTTCAAGCGACTGAAAACGGCACCGGTAGCCAAACAAGCTTGGCCAATCACCCCGGCGCGTAACTGTGGTCGGCATCGGGAAAGCTGCCGTCGCGCACTGCAGCGACGTAGGCGGCCAACGCCTGGCGGATCGCGTACTGCCCTTCGGAGAAATCCTTGACGAAGCGCGGTCGGCGCCCCGGGCTGATCCCGAGCACGTCATGCACCACCAGTATCTGGCCGTCGCAGTCGACCCCGGCACCAATGCCAATGGTTGGAATCGGGATATTCGCGGTCACTTCGGCGGCCAGGTCGCTGGGCACACACTCCAGCACCAACGCACTGGCGCCGGCCTCGGCCAATGCCCTGGCGTCCGCCAGCAGTTGTGCTCTGGCCTGCTGGTCGCGTCCCTGCACCCGATAGCCACCAAGACGGTGCACCGATTGCGGGGTCAGGCCCAGATGCGCGCAGACCGGGATGTCGTGGCGCACCAGCAGCGAGGTGATCTCGACCATCTCGCCGGCGCCCTCAAGCTTGACCATTGCTGCCCCACCTTCGGCCAGCATCCGTCCGGCGTTGGTCAGCGCACGCTCCGGCGTGGCCGCGCTCAGGAAGGGCATGTCGGCCACCAGCAGCGCGCTGTGCAGGCCGCGAGAAACCGCGCGACAGTGATAGACGATGTCGTCCACGCTGACCGGAATGGTGGTCGCCAGGCCCTGAATGACGTTGCCCAGCGAGTCACCGACCAGCACCAGATCCACCCCCGCCTCGTCCAGCAGCCGGGCAAAGCTGGCGTCATAGGCGGTCAATGAGACGATCTTGCGCCCGTCGGCCTTGGCCTGAAGCAACGCGGGCGCGGTCATCGGTTTGCGGTCGACCGCAGGAAGATTGGCGTACAAATCGTGGCCCTCGGGAGCTTTGTCGCAGTGCACCATGGTAACCCAGAGGGCTTGCGCAGATCGAACCGGGGCCGGACCTGCGCGTACAGCCAGGGGCGAGGATCGCCTACAGCTCTGCTGGCAGGGTTTGCGGCTGCCTCAGATCGGCACCCAACCGCAATCCCGGTAGCCGCTCCAGCACCTGATCGACCACCCGCGGCAAATACCCGCCGATCGACCCGTGACCGGGAATCACCAGCTCGGGACTGAGCTCGGCCAGCGGGACCAGCACGAAGGCCCGCTGCAGCATCCGCGGGTGCGGAATTTGCAGCTGGGGCAGATCCAGGATCTGATCGGCAAACAGCAGCAGATCCAGGTCCAGCGTGCGCGGCGTGTTGCGCAGGCCGGGCTGACGTCGACGGCCGGCGGCTGACTCCAACGCCATCAGCGCCTTCAGCAAGGCTTCGGCATCGCCGTCCCAGTCAATCTGCGCCACTGCATTGCAGTAATCCGGCTGTTCCGGCCCGCCCATGGCGGGCGAACGGTATATCGACGAGCCGCGAAAGCCAGACACCTGCGGAAGCTGCTGCAGCTGACCGGCGGCGCGCCGCAGCTGCGCTGCGGGATCACCCAGGTTGCTGCCAAAGGCAACGAAGGCGAGTGCCGGGATCATTCGCTCTCGCTGGGCGCATGCACCCGGGGCTTGCGTCGACGCCTGCGGCGACGGCGCTTGGCGGGCGCCTCGGCGTCCCCGTCCAGCGACCCGGGCTCCTCCGCGGCCGCAGCGCCGCGAGTCGGCTGGAACAATCGATCGAAATCGGCGCCCTCCACGGTCTGGGCCTTGGTCCAGCGATCGGCCTGGGCCTGCAGGGCGGGCTCAACAGCGGCGCGCAGCAGCAGGAAATCATAGGCGGCGCGAAATCTCGGGTGACGCAGCAGGCGGCGCGCTCGACCAACCCCCATCGCGGCGAAGCGCGGCTGCAGCAGCCAGATCTCCTTGCTCACCCCACTGAAGCGGCGCGGCAGGGCGACCCGCTTGGCGGTGCCGGAAAAGACCGTCTCGGCCGCCGAGGAGGCCGCTTCCAGCCATTCCTCCGGCGCCAGATCCGTATATCGCTCCATCCGCTTGATGAAGCTGGGCCAGAGCAGCGCGGCAAACAGGAAAGCGGGCGTGACCGGCTTGTCTTGCGCCACTCGCGCGTCGGTGCTCTCCAGCGCGGAGACGATCAGCTGTCGGGCATCGTCGCTGATCTTGGCCAGGCCCGGAAACAGATGGCGCAGCAGATCCAGCTCTTCCAGCTTTTCAAAGCTGAGGCGCCCGTGGCCACCCATGAACAGCTTCAGCGACTCATCAAACAGGCGCGCCGGCGGAATATCGTCCAGCAAGGGTGCAAGTTTGCCGATCGGCTGCAGCGAGGCTGGGGCGATGGAGAA
This sequence comes from Lysobacterales bacterium, assembly GCA_020442775.1. Lineage (GTDB taxonomy): Bacteria > Pseudomonadota > Gammaproteobacteria > Xanthomonadales > SZUA-5 > SZUA-5. The sequence continues at coordinate 7,413 of JAGRJL010000169.1, forward strand.
GCGCAGCTTGGCGGCCAGACGTGCCGCACGCAGCATTCGCACCGGATCCTCGCGATAGCGCACCTCCGGATCGCCGATCAGCTGCATCTGCCGCGCCTGCAGATCGGCCAGGCCGTCGGCAAAGTCCAGCACGCTAAAGTCAGCGATCGAGTAGTACAGCGCATTGACGGTGAAGTCGCGGCGCAGCGCATCCTCTTCCAGGGTGCCGAAGACGTTGTCGCGCACGATCCGTCCGGACTCCATCTGACGGTGCTCGCTGTCCTCGTGCTCCTCGCTGGCGCCGCCGCGGAAGGTGGTGACTTCGATGATTTCACCACCGAAGCGCACGTGTGCGATCCGGAAGCGCCGTCCAATCAGGCGGCAGCGCCGGAACACTTCCTGCACCTGCTCCGGGGTGGCGTTGGTGGCGACATCGAAATCTTTTGGCGCCCCGCCCAGCAGCAGGTCGCGCACCGCGCCCCCGACCAGATAGCTTTCGAAGCCCGCCTCATGCAGTCCGTAAAGCACCCGCAGCGCGGCGCTGCTGATGCCCTTGCGCGAGACGCCATGCTGGTCCCGCGGAATTCGCTGGTACTCACTCATCAAACTTACTCATTGCTTCGTCGCTTCGCTGTGGTCGGCCGATTCCGCGGCTCGATCGCTGATTCCAATGTTCGCGTTGTCGCGCCGATCACGAACCGCTATCATTCCCAGCCCGCGATTGACCAGCGCTCCCTTCGTCTAGCGGTTAGGACACAGCCCTCTCAAGGCTGGAACACGAGTTCGATCCTCGTAGGGAGCGCCACTTTTTCCGCTTCATGACCGGTTGAGCCCATGACCTTTGTTGTCACCGAGAACTGCATCAAGTGCAAATACACCGACTGTGTGGAGGTGTGCCCGGTGGACTGCTTCAAGGAAGGGCCCAATTTCCTGGTGATCGACCCTGACGAGTGTATCGACTGCACGCTGTGCGAGCCCGAGTGCCCGATCACCGCGATCTTCCCCGAAGATGATTTGCCCGCAGGCCAGGAACACTTCCTGGCACTCAATGCCGAACTGGCCCCGCTCTGGCCCACCATTACCACCCGCAAGGACGCGCCGGCCGACGCCAAGGAGTGGGAAAACCGGGAAGACAAGCTCAAGCTGCT
>JAGRJL010000169.1:8616-12450 GCA_020442775.1 Lysobacterales bacterium
CGATCCTCCACAATCGCGATCACCCGCTTGGCGCGATCGTCGATCAACAGTTCTCCGGAAAGATCGAGCACATCCACACGCACTTCCGAGCCCTGTTCGACCAGCTTCACCATGACTTCCGACGAGGTGCCCTGCTTGGGCTCCTCACCCCAGCCGAGGGTCCGTTTCCACCACGGCCGCGGGTCGCGCACGATCGGCGCCGGCAGACCCACCCGATAGCTGGCCTGCTCACGGTCACGCTCGAGGATCGCAAAAGCACCGCTGCGCTCCAGCGCCTGGCCCACCCGGCGCCAGCCATTGTCCAGGGTATCGTTCATGCTGACGCTGGTGCGTCCCGAGCCGATCAGATCGGTGCTGCCGGGTCCGGTCGCACCGAGGGTCGGCGGCGCCAGATCGGCACCGGCCAGCAGCGGGGTCTGGCCCGCCGGCGGCACGGTCAGGCTGGGATCGTAGCCGGGGGTGTCGAGATCGCCGGGCACTTTCAGCGCGGGGACTTCACCACTCTGGACATAGCGATCTTTCTTCTTGAAATAACTGCAGCCGCCCAGGCCCAACAGCAACCCTGCGGCCAGCGCCACGGTGGCCCAGCGCAGCGCCGTCGGCGTGTGCGATCTATTCATGGACGGCCCGGTCAAAGGCTGCGGCGAGGGGCGCTTCATGCGGTGTCTCCAATTCAGTCAGGGGCAGGCGCAGATCAGGGCGACAAAGCCCCATTCTCGCAGCCAGCCATTTGATCGCGATCGGGTTGGGGGCCAGCGCCAGAGCCTGGTAGAGCGGTTTGATCCGCTGATCCATGGCGCTGCTGCCGACCGAATCACCCGCGGCAGCCAGGGCGCACATGCGCGCAAAGGTTGCCGGTATTACGTTTGCCGCGACGCTGACAACCCCGTCGGCGCCGCCGTTGATCCAGTCGATGGCGGTTTCATCGTCGCCGGACAGGATCGCGAATTCTGAATGCTTCAGGGCCAATAGCGCCTGAAGCCGCGCCCGGCTGCAGACCGCATCCTTGATTCCGATGATCCGCGGATGTTCGGTCAGTTGGGCAACCGTTTCTGGCAACAGATCGACGCCCGTGCGCGAAGGCACGTTATACAGCACCACCGGCACGCTCGCAGCATCGGCGAGCGCCAGATAGTGACGCAGCAGACCGCTCTGGGTGGGTCGGACGTAATACGGGGTCACCGCCAGCACCGCCTGTGCGCCCGCCTGTTCCACCCGCTTCTGCAAGCTCAGGCACTTGGCGGTGGAGGCCGCGCCGACGCCCGCCCAGATTGACAGCGAGCCGGCATGCTGGCGCGCGTGGGCGAGCAGCGCCTCCAGTTCGGCACCTTCCAGGGCACCGGACTCACCGGTGGATCCGCCGAGCACCACCGCCTGGGTGCCCGATCGCTGATGCAGGGCAAGCAGACCCTCCAGGGCCGGCAGATCCAATCCATCGGCGGCATCAAAAGGCGTGATCAGGGCGCAGATACTGCCGCTGGGCTGCAACGAGCTTCCTTCACGAGCAAAACGGGCCGCGGGATGTTACTTGCGGCGTCCAGACGCTGACAAGTATGCTCCCCTTGGCCTGCCGCTGATCCCGGGGTGCGCTAGCGCATGAATTCACCGTTCCCCCGCAGTCCTGCCGTTGGAGCTGACTGTCCTTGAGTGCAAGCAAGACCCGACCTTCTGTCCCGGAAAACTACCTGCTGGTTTCGGCGATCGCCCCGCAGAGCACGGCGCTGCTGACCGTGCTGGGCAAGCGGGTGGTCGATGCCGGCTGCAATTTGCTGGAAGCCAGAGTCTCCATGCTGGGCCAGGAGGTCTGCGCGCTGCTGCTGTCCAACGGCAGCTGGGACGCCATCGCCAAGTTCGAAAGCGCGCTGGCCCGACTGGCGCGGGAAGAACAGATCAGCCTGACCAGCCGGCGCACCACCAGCCGCGAGCTTTCCGGCACCACCCTGCCCTACGCGGTGGAGGTGATCGCTGCCGACCAGTCCGGAGTGCTTTATCAGCTGGCCGATTTCTTCGCCAGGCGTAACGTCACCGTGGAGAACCTGTCCAGCTCGCGTTATCGCGCGGCGCAGACCGGTGCCGACATGTTCAGCGCGCAGATCACCATCGGGATTCCGGTGACCACGCATATCTCGGCGCTGCGCGATGATTTTCTGGAGTTCTGCGACACGCTCAACCTCGACGCCATTCTTGAACCAATCAAAGGGTGATCACACTTGACCATCACTTCCCTGCCGGAATTCACCGCCGCCGCCACCAGCGGGCAGCAAATCGACAGCAAAGACCTGATCGGCAAGCCCCTGATACTGTATTTCTATCCCAAGGACTCTACCCCCGGCTGCACCCGCGAAAGCGTGGACTTCGCCGCGGTCTACGATGAGCTGAACAAACTCGGCGTCAATCTCTACGGGATCTCCCGCGACAGCCTGAAGTCCCACGAGAATTTCCGCAGCAAGCAACAGCTGCCCTTCGAACTGATCTCCGATGCCGACCAGAGCCTGTGTGAGCTGTTCGACGTGATCCGCGAAAAGAACATGTACGGACGCAAGGTCATCGGCATCGAACGCAGCACCTTCCTGTTCGACGCCGGCGGCAAGCTGGTGCGGGAGTGGCGCAAGCTCAAGGTCCCCGGTCACGTCGACGAGGTCATGAGCAGCGTCCGCGCCCTCAATCAGGCCTGAGCCATCCGCCCCCCAACAATTATCAGAGCGTGCCGATGAGCCGATCACGAATCTATGTGCTCGACACCAACGTGTTGATGCACGATCCGACTGCGCTGTTTCGCTTCGAAGAACACGATGTATTCCTGCCGATGATGGTGCTGGAGGAGCTCGATCACGCCAAGAAGGGCATGTCGGAGGTCTCCCGCAACGTCCGTCAGGTCAGCCGCTTCCTGAGCGAGCTGGTCGAGAACCACGGCGAGCGCAAGCTCGAGGCGGGGGTTCCGCTGCAGCGACCGGGCGGACTGGATCTGGGCCGCCACACGCCCAGAGGCAAGCTGTATTTCCAGACCAGCAGCACCAAGGTCAGCAGCAACGACTTCGGCAACGTGCTGCCCGACAACCAGATCCTGCAGGCGGTACTGGAGCTCAAGCAGGCACAGCCCAAGCTCTCGGTGATCCTGGTTACCAAGGACATCAACCTGCGGATCAAGGCCACGATCCACAAGATCCCGGCCGAAGACTACGAGAATGACCGGGCGCTGGATGATCTGAGCCTGCTCTATGCCGGCGTACGCGAGCTGCCGTCTGACTTCTGGTCGCAGCACCCCGAGCTGGAGTCCTGGACCGAGCGTGGACAGACCTGGTACCGGCTCAAGCGTCTGGATGGCGAAAACTGGTCCGCCAACGAATGCCTCTATCTGCCCGACGAGAACGACGTCGAGCTGCGGGTCAGCCGGATTGAGGGCGATCACGCGGTGCTGCAATTGGCTCGCGACTATCGCGGCAACCTGCATCAGGTCTGGGGCGTGAGTGCGCGGAACCGGGAGCAGAATTTCGCGCTCAATGCGTTGATGGATCCGGACATCGATTTCGTCACTCTGCTCGGCACTGCGGGCACCGGCAAGACCCTGCTGGCGCTGGCCGCCGGCTTGGCGCAGACCATGGACCAGCAGTTGTACAAGGAGATCATCGTCACCCGCGCCACCGTTCCGGTGGGCGACGACATCGGCTTCCTGCCTGGCACCGAAGAAGAGAAGATGACCCCGTGGATGGGCGCGCTGCACGACAATCTGGAAGTGCTCGCCAGCCCCCAGGACAGCAGCACCTGGGCGCGTGCCGCGACCAATGATCTGCTCGCCTCCAGGGTCAAGATCCGCTCGCTCAACTTCATGCGCGG
>JAGRJL010000170.1:0-5891 GCA_020442775.1 Lysobacterales bacterium
TCGGTAATGCCTGCGTGCCTACCGATGTCTTCCTCGCTCTCACCCTGTTCCCTCAACCATTCGAGGAAGGTGCCATTCTGGTAGTCGTAGTAATCTCCGAGGTAGTGCACCCGAACGTTCGTGTCTGCCCATTCTTTGTTGAGTTTCTGTGCAACGTGATCGAGAGGGGCTTGATTCTTCCCGCTGTCACCAAGAAGCACGATATCCAAAAACCCGTGTGCCTTGAGGCTCCGAGCGACGAACTCGACGACGGCAGCAAAGTGCTCGGGCGGCAGAGTGATCGTTCCAGCGTAGCGCATGTGGCCCGTCGGTGGATCGACCTCACCCTCCGGGACATAGGGCAGAACAGGGGCGACTAGAGCCGTACCAAGCTTTCGCGCAATCTCGCCGGCGGCGAAGGTCACGATGAAGTTGTGCTTGCCAAGCACCATGTGCGGACCGTTCTGCTCTACACCACCCGTGGGAATGATGGCGGTCGTCTTGCCGGCCTGAATCGCCACCCGGACCTCGGGCGACGTGAGCTCCTCCAGAAATACCGAGTGCTCGGCTGCTGCCGGCAAACTCAGCACGACCAGGAGAGGGAGCGCCATGAGGCTGGACAATTTCGAGATCATTGAGACTCCAAACTCGATCTGGTTGAGTGTCGGTCGACAGAGCCGCGACCGACTGACCGTGCAGTCGAAGGAAACCTGATCGGACCAGTTCTGAGATTTCCTACACCACCAATCAATGGCGTCAGGCCTGTCATCGTAGCATCCGGACATCTGCAACCTCGCGCTGTGCCGCCAAACGAGGGCGTGATGCTACAAAGCTAGACCTGACCCATTGGTTCGGTTCCGTTCGCCGATGGATTTGAGCAATCCGGGTCCGGGCGATAGCCAGGATGTGCGCATTGGGCAGTTCGGGAACGCCCATGCGGCTATCGCCGCTGAATGCTTCAGCGGCCTAGCCCCAACAAGACCCTTGCGTTTTTGTAATTCTCTGTCACTATTCGCCGCCCTCCGCGTATCCACTGCGCGCCGACGGCCGTCAGCAGCGGCGCTCAACGCCGCGAATCAGCCATCCACGGCAACGCATCAGATATCCGCCCGGCACGCGGTTGGCGACTCTCGAGACCACACTTTTCCAACGCAATGAATCGACCATACTTGCCGCAACAGCGCACAGCCCTCCGCCACAAGAACCTGTTCGCATTAGCGGGCATGGTCCTGAACCTCGCAGTCCTTCCCGCAGGGCATGCGACCGACTTCCCCCCGACCATCGACTTGGCCGATCTGGTCGGCAACGGCGCAATGCGACTCGATGGCGTCGCAAACGGTGATAGTACCGGTCGGGCGGTGAGCGATATCGGCGATATCAACGGCGATGGCATCGACGACATCCTGATTGCCGCGCCCGGCGCCGAGCCGGCCGGCCTGCTATCCGGCAGTTGCTATGTCGTGTTTGGACAGACCTCTACCACCGCCGCCACCTTGGACTTGAACAGGCTCAACGGCAGCAACGGTTTTCGAATCGATGGGGAAACTTCCGGTCAGTTCATCGGCGATTCGATCGACCGCGCCGGAGATGTGAACGGTGACGGTATTGATGACCTGATCATTGGCGCGCGGCCGGTATTCGCCGGGGCATTCACCTTTGTCGTATACGGTCGGAGCACGCCTTTTCCAGCCGTGCTCTCGGTGTCCAGCCTGGACGGCAGTAACGGATTCCGTATTCGGGGCCGCACCCATGAGGTCCGGGCTGGCGGCGACATCAACGGGGACGAATTTGATGATTTGTTGATCGGTTCCGAGGACCCCCTGAGCGATCCATCAGGCTTCTATTCCACCGCCTATGTCGTATTCGGTGCACCCTCGCCCAATGCGGCAGAGGTGGTACTGACCGACCTCAATGGCAGCAACGGGTTCCGAATCGATGGCGAGCCGGTGTTAAATCCCGACTTCTTCGGTACCAGAGTCAGCGAGGCCGGTGACTTCAATGGCGATGGCTTTGACGATCTGATCTTCGGCGATCCAGGCGCCGACAAGACTGGCTACAACTCCGGGAGCGCGTATGTCGTCTTTGGTCACGCCGGCCCCTTTGCTGCCCAGCTTTCGCTATCCGGATTGAACGGCAGCGCCGGCTTTCGGGTCGATGGACCTATGCTTGAGTCATACCTGGGCACGTTGGTGAGCCACGCTGGCGATTTCAATGGTGACGGCCTGGGCGATGTGATCGTTGCCTCTGATTTCGCGGGCGCCGGGCGACCTCGCGGTGCCTTCGTTGTATTCGGGCGTGAAATTGTCACCAGCGGGACGATTGGCCTTGATGAACTCGACGGCAGCAAGGGCTTCCTGATCAATGGCCAATTCACCTCGATCAACAGTGCTGGCGACCTCAACGGCGACGAATTGGGCGACTTGGTCCTGGCAAACGTAACCGCAGTACCAAACGGGAACGCCTCAGGCAGCACGTATGTCGTTCTTGGCAGCAACACGACTTACAGGCCCGTCCTGGAACTCGCTGAGCTGAACGGTGTCAATGGCTTTCGGCTTGATGGGGCCTTTCAGGAAGACTCCGGCACATCGGTCAGCAGCGCCGGTGATTTCGACGGCGATGGCGTTGACGAACTGCTCGTCGGTGTGCGCCGTTCCAGCGCCAATGGAGTCACCCACTCCGGAGCCGCCTACATGGTCTACGGGCGTTACCAATTATTCCGGGATGACTTCGAGTAGCGTCGAAGGGCTCCGATCCTGCAACGGACAAGAGCCGTCACCCTAGAAGGGGTCTCGATGGGCTCTGGTGTTACGGACTGCGGTGGCCCCTGCTCCTCCCGCTGCGTATCCCCGGTCGGCACTAAGTCGAAACGGGATGTGCGTAGAACCACGTAGATCCACGTAGAGCCACGTAGATCCACGCTACCGAGCGGACGACATGCTACAAAGCTCGAGCTGACCCCATTTGGTTCTCAAATTCTCCCCCAGAACCGACGCCTTGGGCAGTTGTTGGCCAATGGAATGGATTCGGACGCACTATTCGAGCGGATCCACTGCCAAGTCTAGAAATCCGTCTGTCCCGTGTTGTTTGTTAGCCAACTTCGCGCTTCCCGGAGATTATTGGAGATCTGAAGTTGCAGATCACCGTTTCGACGATTCCCCAAGAACGGTATCCGTGTGTCCTACGTTGTTGTTGCGTGGTGACCCGGCCTTCGGGCTCCGTGAGGCTGATGTGGGTGAAGATTCCGAGCTGACCGACATATCCGGGGCGTTTCTGCTTTGGTATTGTCTATGTAGGCAAGATCACCGTCGTAGACTGGCTAAGCGCCTAAACGATGCAAGCACGAACTGGGAACCACATGCCCATCGAGAATACGCGTTTCGAGTACGAGGCCAACGAGCAGTCAGTACCCGACGGAGTCGCGGACCCGGGCATCGACCCCGCCCAGCAGCCGATGTTCGACGGTGGCTTTCCAGCCGCCGCCCTTCTCTACCCACAGCTGCGCTTTATGGGCAGCAAATTTCGCCTATTGCCCTGGATTCATCAGACTCTGTCCGGCCTTCGCTTCGATAGCGTCCTCGATGCCTTCGCCGGCGCCGGCAGTGTCGGATACCTTTTTAAGGCATGGGGCAAACAGGTTCACAGCAACGATTTTTTGAACCTGTCGGCGACGATTAGCCGCGCTTTGATCGAGAACAACGGTGGAACCTTGGATGAAGACACACTGGACGAGCTGCTCAGCTACGATCCCAAGCATCGTCATTTCATCGAGCAAACGTTCGCCGGAATTTTCTACACCGTCGAAGATCTGCGGTTTCTTGATCGCGTGTCCTGGAACATCCGCAAACTGCCACATCGGCACCAACGCGCCATCGCCACCGCCGCGTTGATCCGCTCCTGCGGCAAGCGCCAGCCACGAGGCGTCTTCACGGTGGCCGGTGATCCCGAACGCTACAAGGATGGTCGCCGTGATCTGAAGCTGTCCCTCCGTGAACACTTCATCGAGCAGGTGGCGATCTACAACCAAGCGGTACTCGACAACCAAAGAACCAATTCCACGCGCTGCGGCGACATCTTCCATTGGGAGGGGCCAACGCCTGATCTCGTCTACATGGATCCGCCTTATGTGCCGCGGGCCGATGACAACTGCTATATAAAGCGTTACCACTTCCTCGAAGGGCTTTCGTGTTACTGGGAGGGGGTAGAAATCATGCCGACTTCGCGAGTTAAGAAACTCACCAAGCGCCACACCCCGTTTTCTTATCGGCGCAGTGCGGTTAAGGCCTTCGATCAGCTTTTTGAAAAATTTGCAGATAGCACGCTGGTGCTGTCCTACTCGTCCAACGGTTATCCTGATTTAGCTGAACTTCGTCGACTGATGGGGCGATACAAGACCCGTATCGATGTCACCCAGTGCGACCACCGCTATCACTTCGGCACTCATGCCGCGGTCAAGCGTGCTAGCGTCCAAGAATATCTGATCATCGGCAGCTAACGCATGCAACGAAAACGGCAGTTGATCGACGATATCGTCGCCTCGCTCACCCCGATCGAAACCACTTGGCGTGATGAACATGCCGATGCCGTGATCGCACGCCTGCAAGCGCTGCCCGCACAACCGACCTACAGCCGAAGCGACCTCGCTGTCTGGTTGAATCTGGAAGGGTTGGAGGGGCCACATATCAAAGCTCGCTTTGAAGCCAACCTAACCGCCATCCAGCTGTTTCTGGACATATCCAAAGACGAATTCCGTGGCGTACTGCGTGACCAACTCGGCCCCGGCCAAGGGCTAAACCGATTTAAGCGAGAGCCCGAGACGTTCTACAAAGCATTTGACACACTTGGCTTGCTCGAACGCATGCGGGTCGCCGTGAACTCACCGCTAGTCTGGTACGACCTGCTAATCGAACGGCTCAAGGGTGGACGCGGCAGTGCCATCAAAGGCCAAGTCCGGGGACGTTCACTGGAGGACTTTGTCGAGAGCTATGTAGAGCACGTCTTTGGCGCCGGCCAGTTCGATGTTCGCTGCAGCTTTCATGGCGCGCGCGGCACTAGCACCGAGAAAACCGACTTCGCCATCCCCAACAAGTCTGACGCGCGCATCCTCATTGAAGTCAAAGCCTACGGCGCCACAGGCAGCAAGCAAACCGACGTCATTGGCGACCTCACACGCATCATTGCCGAAAAACGTGCCGATACTACCCTCCTGCTTGTCACAGACGGCATCACCTGGAACGATCGCCTCGCGGACTTGCGCAAGCTCGTTGAGATGCAACATCACGGCGACATCACCCGCATTTACACCAGAGGAATGAAAAATCTGCTCATAGCGGACTTACAGCAGCTCAAGGGCGAGTACGCTTTGTAGACAACCATCTAACTTCTCGATCCTAAGCACCTATCAACTCAAATGGATTTTTTCGACAAGCAAGCAGAAATAGACAAGCTCATAGTTCAGGCGGCGCTGGAGTCAACGCCGCCAGATTGGGATGATTTCAATGTTGTGGCTCGATCCATGAATTCGACTTCTTCGCCAATCGAGATAGAGCTGATCAACCATGGATCTGAAGAAAAAGCGAGTGCCAATCCGGAACTTTGCGAAGCGATGATTCGCCTCATGGATCTTTACAAAAAAGACTCACGGCCATTATGGAAGAGCGCCAATTATCGAATATGTTTTTCAGACCAGGAATGCTGGAACTACAATGCCGAGTATACATATGATTCATGACACCCAATCGATAACAGACCGCTCAATCTATTTGTTTGGAATCGAAACAGCGTAAGCCGTTTCGCCGTCTTTTGTGATCATAGGTACCTGCATAGGTACCTGGGACAGACACAACTCAGAATATTCCTACACCACAACGCGGCAAATTCCTACACGACGCCGGGAAAAGTGCCGACAGACAGCC
>JAGRJL010000170.1:6009-6743 GCA_020442775.1 Lysobacterales bacterium
GCGTCGACCCCTACTCGGGGTGCAGCTTCGAACATCGTCGGCAATGGGTGGAAGATCGGCTGCTGGCGTTGGCTGAGATCTTCGCCGTCGGTATCCACAGCTACGCGGTGATGAGCAATCACGTCCACCTGGTGGTTCATGTCGATCCGGCCCTTACTTCTTCCTGGTCCGAGCGCGAAGTCGCTGAACGCGCCGTGGCGCTGCATTGTCCGGCGCACTTCTCCGGCAAGATGAAACAGTCTCGCGTGTCCACCTGGAAGGATGATCCCGATCGAATCGCCTGGTTTCGCGCCAAACTCGGTTCACTGAGCCACTTTATGCAGGCCCTGAACCAGTTCATCGCCAAGGCCGCCAACGCCGAGGACGGCTGCACCGGCAAGTTCTGGGAGGGGCGGTTCAAGTGTCAGCGATTGGAGGATGAGTCAGCGGTGCTGTCGGTGATGACCTACGTGGATCTGAACCCGATTCGGGCCAAACTGGCCGCTGATCTTCCCAGTTCCGATCACACCTCGGTGAAACGGCGAATTGAGGGCATCGCCCACAGTCCACGCAAAGCCAAACTACGCCTCGGACCAGTGCTCGGCACCTGCCAGACGCCGCTGCTGGAGATCAGTGAACTGGCCTACGTGGAATTGGTTGACTGGACCGGCCGGCTAATGCATCCGCAAAAACGCGGGAAGATTGCTGCGGGTACGCCGCCTATCTTGAAGCAGTTGGAGATCAGCGAACGGCGC
>JAGRJL010000171.1:0-1002 GCA_020442775.1 Lysobacterales bacterium
CTGCGAAAATCTGAAGATAGACCCCATTGGTTCGCGTCCTGTGTTTCCGTGTGTCCCGCGTTGTTTTTCGTCCCGTGTTGTTTTTCGTCAACTTTGGATCATAGTTCGCTCGTCATCACCTGATTTCAGTGGGCTAAAATCGTTATTTAGATAACCCGGCCGAACGCTCCCTTCGACAAATTCTCGAAGATAGAACCCGCATCGAAATTTCGAAACAACCGCATGCACGAACATTTCACTAAAGAAGCAACCACCCAGCAAGCCTTTGAATTCACTCAAACCCGTCTCAGTTCCCTTCAAACCTCTCGAAAAATGAATTGATTCATAGCTCTGCACCGATTGTTTTATAATCGCAGAAAATCTGGGACGCGTCCGTTCAGTATCAAACAACTGTATATGATTTGGAAAAAACACATACATTGGCACGTTATCTACGAGCGATTTGATCTGGACAATCCGTCCGTACTGACGAAGGGACTCGAGTTCTGGCATCAGAAGCCCCGAGAAAACATAGTCCATCCCAGGATAATGCGTGAACGCGACGCTTGATTGTATTCGGAACTCAACCTCACCGTCGTGAAGAAAATCGTGCGCGTAGATTTCGTCAAATGCGGCAACGCTTCCGTGAATTCTGATCTCTTCGAACTGAGGAGCATCTTCACCCCGCACGAACTGGAAAAATCTCACTTGATTACCCCTCGGACGTTCAATACACACTCACCGGACAGAAGACAAAATTTCATTTCGGCAATCCCATTCACCACAGCTACAGTCAAGTCGTCCCCCTTAGCACCAAGCGCACCGGCATCCTGAAGTTTTCCAAAAAGCAACTTCTCGTAAGCGCCGTTATGCGAACCAACGCGACACCTGGGACAGACACAACTCAGAATATTCCTACACCACAACGCGGAAAATTCCTACACGACAGCGGGAAAAGTGCCGACAGACAGCCTCGTCGCCGTCAGGCACGCTGCCCTTATGACCACCGCTCGCGCCCTCATC
>JAGRJL010000171.1:1057-1323 GCA_020442775.1 Lysobacterales bacterium
GTGTGGCGTCGACCCCTACTCGGGGCGCAGCTTCGAACATCGTCGGCAATGGGTGGAAGATCGATTGCTGGCGTTAGCTGAGATCTTCGCCGTCGGTATCCACAGCTACGCGGTGATGAGCAATCACGTCCACCTGGTGGTTCATGTCGAACCGGCCCTCACTTCAACCTGGTCCGATCGCCAAGTCGCCGAGCGCGCCGTGGCGCTGCATTGTCCGGCGCACTTCTCCGACAAGATGAAGCAGTCTCGCGTGTCCACCTGGAAGG
>JAGRJL010000171.1:1476-5799 GCA_020442775.1 Lysobacterales bacterium
AGTGTCAGCGATTGGAGGATGAGTCGGCGGTGCTGTCGGTGATGACCTACGTGGATCTGAACCCGATTCGGGCCAAACTGGCCGCTGATCTTCCCAGCTCCGATCACACCTCGGTGAAACGGCGAATTGAGGGCATCGCCCACAGTCCACGCAAAGCCAAGTCACGCCTCGGACCAGTGGTCGGCACCTGCCAGACGCCGCTGCTGGAAATCAGTGAATTGGCCTACGTGGAACTGGTTGACTGGACCGGCCGGCTACTGCATCGGCAAAAGCGCGGGAAGATCGCTGCGGGTACCCCGCCGATCTTGAGGCAGTTGGAGATCAGCGAACGGCGCTGGACCGGCCAGGTCCGAGGCACCGAGAGCATCTACTGGCGCGCCGTTGGCAGCCTTCACTCGCTCTGTGAGCGCGCTGAGGCGCTGGGGCAAAGGTGGTTGCGGGGTATGCGCGCGGTGCGGGCGCTGGAGCCGCCAAGGTAGAACAGCCAAGCCTGCGACTACTGCTCAGCCAAGTCTGCTGAGCAGTCGGTCGTGGATTGACCACCACTACTCGCGCCTCGTTCGGCGAATTGAACCGCCAATCATGCCGTCAGACAGCCAACTTCGCGCTTCCCGGAGTTCATTGGAGATCTGAAGTTGCAGATCACCGTTTCGACGATTCCCCAACAACGGTTTCCGTGTGATGGGATGGACGCCTCCTCGCTGGATCGGCGTCGCTTAGCGCGCCAGACTGGGATGACCCCTGGAGGTCATCAATTCCCGTCGACACTGGAGGAGGCGTCCACCGTGAACAGTAAACTGATGGCAATCGATCTGGCAAAGAACGTGTTCCAGGTGTGCGTGATTGGCGTGCACGGTCAGGTGTTGTCGAACCGCAGGATATCGCGCCACAAACTGTCGGAACTGATTGCTAACACGCCGCCTACCATCATTGCCATGGAGGCCTGCAGCAGCGCGCATTTCTGGGGTCGGCTTGCACACAAGCACGGCCATGAGGCCAGACTGCTGCCACCGCAACACGTCAAGGCATTCCGTGGCGTACAGAAGAGTGATGGCCACGATGCATTGGCGATCGGCGAGGCCGCGCAGCGACCTAAGCTCCACAGCGTGCCGGTCAAGGATATTCAGCAACAGGACCTGGCCCTGATGGTCCAGGTACGTGCTCGGATGAAGCGCGAGCGCACCGCGCTGACCAATCAGATCCGCGGCTTTGCTGCCGAGTACGGTCTGAGCTTTCCGAAAGGCATTGCGGCGTTGCTCAGCGCCATACCGCATATCCCGGTGGAAAGTGATATGCATTCGGCACAAACATCGAGACTGTTAGCGGAGCTGGGCCTGGATCTCATTCGCCTCAGCGAAAGGCTTGACGCAGTTGAAGCGCAAATGCTGGAACAAGCACGGGTTTACCCGGCCTTCGCTCGCTTGCAACAGATCCCTGGTGTCGGGCCCATTATCGCCGCGACCTTGATTGGTCTGGTCGGCTCCGCGGAGCAATTCGAAAACGGGAGGCAAATGTCGGCTTGGGTGGGCCTGGTTCCCCGTCAGCGCGGCACCGGCGGTCGTGTCCACCTGGGGCACATCACCAAAGTCGGAGATCGCCGCTTACGTACCCAATTGATTCATGGCTCGCGCTCGGTATTGCGCTGGATCGACAAGCAACACCCGGCCTTTCGCCAGTGGGCTCAAGGCATCATCGAGCGACGCGGTGAGAAACGTGCCATCGTCGCCTATGCCAACAAGCTCACCCGACTCGCATTCGTTGCTCTACGTCGCAACGAGCCGTTCGATATCGCAAAGGCCTTTCAGGCGCCCCAACTCAACCACCCTATTCTTCTTACACAGGAGCCCCGCCCGTACCCCACGCATTGCTGGTGAAGCAGCGGTCATCCGGCCTGGCGAAACCCTGTCACGGGACAAGGACATCGATCGTCCGTTGGTGTGTTTAGGACGTCAGGTTTCGGATTCCACCATGGCGCGAGGTCATCGCTACCTCATCCAGACGCCGAATGTATGTCTGTGAACTGCTTGCCTTCGAACAACCAGTGCTGCGCAATGGGCAACAAAACGAAAAGACCAAAAGCGGTTCAGCAGGGAAAAGCAAAAGGCACCAGCGGTGAGGGCACCGCTATGCCTAAAGTAAACCCAAAACCTCCGAAAAGCACGATCCGGGGGTTCACAGAGCGGAGGCGTCCATGTATGTCCCGTGTTGTTCCCCAAAACCTTCCGAAAAGCACGATCCGGGGGTTCTCACAGCGGAAGCGTCCATGTATGTCCCGGGTTGTCGCGTGTCGCGTGTCGTTCTCGTTCAATTTATTCGATCAATTCGGTTCACTGCCTCTGCCATTATTCTGTCATGGTCGCTATTTTCAGTCTTCATTCTTGAAATTTCCCCAACCAGTCCAGACCTATACAGATCGGACAATCTCGATTGTGCCACAAGGTATTCTTCTGGCATTAGCCCTGTACTCGCCCTTTCACCCAAGTCTAGCATTTCGAGAGCACCATCCAACTGACCCAGCATTGCCCTACACGTTGCAACCGCCAGGTCCCATGGACCTAACCATGATCTCCGCGCCAAAGACTCCAAGCACTCGTCGGTACAGAACCCCCTTATCGCAGGCAGGCCGTTTCTGATGCTTGTATCGATTGCCGCTTCAACTTCACTTTTCACATCTTCCCACGAGCCCGCCAAATGATGTCCGCTTTCACTCGGTCTTCCGATTGCGATACCTAATGGAGCCCCCACAAAGAAATGTCTGTGCCATAACAACC
Organism: Lysobacterales bacterium; assembly: GCA_020442775.1. Classification (GTDB taxonomy): domain Bacteria; phylum Pseudomonadota; class Gammaproteobacteria; order Xanthomonadales; family SZUA-5; genus SZUA-5. The sequence continues at coordinate 4,248 of JAGRJL010000171.1, forward strand.
CTTCTTCCCCAGCTCGGTAGTACCCTGTATGTTTGAGACCACCAAAGATCAGATCCGCCAACATCTGATGCCTGAAAGATCGCACTCCGATCGAAACCATTAAACGGAGACCCGATTTGCTCCATAAGTATGGATCAATCACAAGCCAGAACCTGGAATCCTCGAAAGGAAAAATTGCCGCCCCGTTTTCAATGACACCACCTTGGGCGGTTAAGAGCTCCCTGAGTAGTCCTGAGACACGACTGGATTTCGACAAACTCACCTCCTATACCGCCATTTAAATATGATCACATCATCGTAGCCACTTAACTTCGGGTTTCGTGCGATTTCTCTGTATGATTTTCGCTGATTCCTCGTAAATCCCGCACAATTCCCACACTTTGAATCCAGCAAGTATCTCTTGCCCGTTGTGGGATCCCTTACTACCAAATCCGGGTGAACCGTCGCGCCTGTCGATGGTGGTGTAATTGCTGATGCAGGTCCACCCCCGATGATTTCGTAACCCATTGATGAAGCGAATGCTGCCATTTGTGACTCCCCCGCCGCGCCCTTTTCCGAGTTTCGACTACCCTTCTTGCAAGGCGCGGGAACATTTGGGAAACGCTTTGACCCGTGTCCACCTAGTGATGTAATTGTCAGCGACAGACCTGTTGGATCTGCGTACTTGTTTGGTCGACTCGCAACATAGTTAAAGGCAGAGTAATCCGCCCAAATTCCAATCGGATCACTCTGCAAATACCTTCCCGTCCCCGCCTCATAATCCCGGAAGTAGTTGTAATGCGCCCCCGTCTCCCGGTCATACTGCTGTCCCGGGAATCTCAGGTTTTGGGTGTAGCTCGGCAATCCTCCCGTCGGCTGCTCGTCGGCTAGCGTATCCCCAAAGGGGCTGGCGTCCCAGCGCCAGATTTCCTGGTCCTGTGCATTGACCACCACCCTGGGCGTGTCCAGGTGGTCGGGGTGGAGGTAGTAGACATCGACACCACCGGCTTGGGTCCCGTTCCACGCAGTCGCCGTGCCGCCGCCGGATGCACCGCCATTGGTTGAACCAGGCCGTCGCTGCAGCACCGCAATCGGCGTGTCATCCAGCCACACATATTCCACCGCCTGCGCGGTGCTGCCGCCGACCGGGTACTCACCGATCAGATGACCGCTGTCGTCATAGACATACTCAATGCGACCGGTGCTGCTCGCGCAGGCCTGGCTGCTGTCGATCGCCTTGCACACCCGCTCCCCGAAGCCGTTGTGGGCGTAGGTGGTGCTCAGCCCGGCGTTGGATGTCTGGACCAGCCGATTGCGCGGGCTATAGGTGCTGGTGATGCCGTTGCCGTCGTTAAGCGTATTGCCGACCTCGTCGTACTGACGAGCGTTGGCGCCGACCTGCAGCAGACGGTTGCTGTTGGGGTCGATGCTGTAGCTGAGCGGGGTGCCGGCGTTGGTTTGACTGGTGCGATTGCCGGTGGGGTCGTAGTCCCAGAGCAGATCGGTGCCGGCGACCGGGCCCTGGCTGGCTGAGTTTTGTGCGCTGCTGAGGCGATCCAGATCGTCGTAGTCG
>JAGRJL010000172.1 GCA_020442775.1 Lysobacterales bacterium
GGATCACCCGAGGCAGTGAGCGCGGTGCACGGACCAGCGCGATTCCGGCTTCGCGGCCAAACGCATCCTTGCCGCGCAGCCTGACCGCGACATTGAGGCTCTTGTTGAGGATTCGAGGAAACGGATGCGCTGGGTCCAGTCCCAGTGGACTGAGGACCGGCAGCAGTTGTTCTTCTACGTAGTTGGTGAGCCAGCGGCGCTGTTTGGCGTTCCAGTGATCCCGGGTCAGGAAGCGAATGCCTTCTTCCCGCAGGGCGGGGATCAGCTCCTCATTCCAGCAACGATACTGCTCCCGGACCAGCGCCAGCGACTTCGCCCGAATCCGGTTGAGCACTTCGGCCGGACTGAGCCCGTCCGGCCAGGGCTTGGCCCCGGGGATCGACAGCTGATAGCGAATGGTGGCGACCCGGACTTCGAAGAACTCATCCAGGTTGGTGCAGGAGATACACAGGAAGCGCACCCGCTCGAGTAGCGGAATCCGGGTGTCGTGCGCCTGTTCCAGAACCCGACGATGGAATTCGATCAGGCTGAGTTCGCGATTGAGATACAGGCTCGGATCGGATAGGTCCATGCGCACGACGGTCTTGCCCAGCGACCCTGCAAATTAGCAGAAATTGATGACGGCTGGCGGACAGCGGCCGCCAGTTCATCTGGCCGCGGGCGATCAGGCGTCGTCTTCAGGGTGATAGTTGCCGTACTCGCGCTCCTCGTTGAGCGCAATCGGCGCCATCCGCGCGATTTGCGCCTGAATTCGCGCACGCTGGTAGTAGGAAAGATCGCTGCGCTGCTCCAGCCGTTCCAGCTGATTCATCGCATCACGGGCTCTGCCGCGCAGGAAGGTGGCCTCGGCGTAGGACTCGGCCGCCCGAATCTGATCGCCGGACAGCTCCGCCGTGCGCGCATGCAGTTCGCGCAACCCTGGGTCGTATTCAAAACGCAGCAGCAGCGAGCGCAGTCTGCCCTGCGCATCCTCGGCCATATCAGCGTCATTGAGCTTGACCGCCAACTGTGCATGGCTGGCCACCACCACCCGATTCTCCGGCAAGGCGGTCAGCAGTCCCGCCATCAGCGACCGCGCCTGATCGGGCTGCCCCGCTTCCACGTAGGCCTCGATTCGCGCCAGGGCCACCGGCAAACCTTCCACACCATCCGCAGAATCACTCTCCAGCAGTGCCAAGGCGCGCTCGCCCTGACCCAGCCGCAGCACTGCCAGCGCCTGTCCATAGCGTTCAGCCGCACTGAGCGGTCGTAGCTTGAGAATGTCGTCGTAGTAGCCGATCAGCTCGCCGGGCATCTCGCCGCTGCGCACCCGGATCCGCTCGCGCATGTAGTCGAACAGCACGCTCTCGCGAACCTCGGGCGCCCGAACCTGATCGGCCCTCGCCTTGGCTTCGGACACGCGGGCCAGCGAGACCGGATGGGTGCGCAGGAACTCCGGCGCCTTCAGTCCGCCGGAATTGGTGCGGGTGATGCGATTGAGGCGGCCAAAGAAGCTGGCCATGCCGTCGACTTCGAAGTCACCCTTGGCCAGGGTCTGGATGCCAACCCGATCCGCTTCCTTTTCGTTGGAGCGGGTGAAGTTGATCTGTCGCTGCTGCAGCAATGCCATCCCCGACACGATGGCGGCCTGGGTGGCATCGCCGTTGCCGGAGCCGGCGATTGCGGCGCCCAGGGTGGCCAGCAGAATCGGAATCTGGTCCTTGATCGAGTTCTCCAGCGCCCGCGCCAGGTGGTGCTGGGTTACGTGGGCGATTTCATGCGCCAGCACCGCGGCCACCTCGCTTTCCCGCTCGGCTTCCAGCAGCAGCCCCGAATGCAGCGCGACCACGCCGCCGGGCGCGGCGAAGGCGTTGACCACCGGGCTATCGAGCATCACGAACTGAAAGCTGTAGTTGGGTCTGTTGGCGGCTTCGACCAGCCGGTAGGCGAGGGTGTCGAGATACTCGACCAATTGCGGATCTTCAATCACCACCTGGTAGTTGCGCAGCTGGCGCATCAACTCACGGCCATAGATGCGCTCGTCGTCCCGGGAGAAGATCGCGCCGGCCGAATCGCCGAAATCCGGCAGGTTGATCTCCTCCGTGGCGGCGGCCGACCCAGCCAGGAGCAGGGCGGCGAGAGAGGCCGGAAAGCGGAATTGGCGACGCATGGCAACAAACCTCACTGAGTCCTTGCTACTGTTTAGCATGGGCGGGGTCACCTGGCGATGAATGGTCATCGCGCCGTGGTCTTGTAAATGCCGAGCTGACCCACAGCTCCACCGGCGGGATGCCGAACAGGGAGAGTATCGTGGTCGACGTGGTCATCTACACCTCGGCGTTTTGCGGTTACTGCAACGCCGCGAAGAACCTGCTGCAGCGAAAGGGCGCCAGCTTCAGCGAGGTGCGAATCGATCAGGTACCTGGGGCGCGCGACAAGATGGTCGAGTTGAGCGGACGCCGCACTGTGCCGCAAATCTTCATCGGCGACGAACACGTAGGTGGTCACGATGACCTGGTCGCGCTGGATCGCGCCGGGAAGCTGGACCCGCTGCTTCAAGGAGAATAGCGCCATGGCCAGCAGACCCGAAGAATTCGCCCGCTACCGCCAGAAAATGAACGAGCGCATCCTCAGTGTCGACAACCAGGTGGTGCGGCGTTTTTTTGCGCTCGACAAGCACACCTACGCCGACAGCGAGCACCTGAGCGCGCAAACCAAGGAACTGCTGGGGCTGGTGGCGTCGCTGGTGTTGCGCTGCGACGACTGCGTCTCCTATCACCTGGCCCAGTCGCGCAAGCAGGGGCTGAGTCCGGCGCAGATCTTCGAGGCGATGAGCGTTGGTCTGGTGGTCGGTGGTTCGATCGTGATTCCGCACCTGCGACGGGCGATGGATTTCCTCGATCAACTTGAGTCCGATGAGGCGACGGCGGATACGCCTTGCGGCGATCATGCTGGTGATTCCGGCTAGGTCCCGCGGCGGTGGCTCGGGTGATGCCACAGCTGCGCGACAGAACCGCACTGCCTCCTCGCGACAGGCTCCCTGTAAGCTGACCGACGGAGTCGATCTGCTTGTTGATGGATCGGCACTCGTGTCAGCTTGATACTGATCTTTGTGCCTTGCAGCCGACCAGGGTCGGTCAATATCCACGACCAAGCTTCCAGGAGACGATCGGGCGCCGGCGTTGTCAGCCGACCAATTGGTGCTCTTTGACTTCCTCTGGCCCTGTGATCTCTGGGCGCCGCTGCGCTTGTTGAGTCAATCGGCATTCCCGTATCTGGCGAACATACCGAACTCACACGCGATTCCCGATGACCAACTGGTCGCCTGGCTCGATGAGATGGTGTTCCGTCACTTGTTCGAGTCATGCGAAAAGCCGAGCAATGCCCCTGTCGAAATGGAAAGGTGCTTTCGCTTGACGCGGCGTGGCGGCGAGGCCTGGGAAAGCGAGCGCAGACCCCGGTGGGAGCGCTACGTAAACGTGGACGCGTTTCCTTCGAATGAACCTGACTATCGAATCCTGTGTCTGGATCAGGCATTGGGACGCCACTACATCGAAGTGGGCGTTGATGCGGGTCTGATTGCTGCTCCAAAAAGCCTGAGGCATCGGGTGCTGAAGGATGCGAATCTGACGCCTTGGCGAAGATTCTCCGCGGTGCACGAATTCAGCTACAAACTTGCTCCTGATGAAGCTGACTCGCCGGATTGGGAAAGCTATGAACGGGGCCGAAGCTGGTGGAGCTCCAGCAAGGAACTGCTGAAGTCCGCGTCATGGGCGCAGCGATGACCTCTCGAAACTGATGGTCTGGATAGCCGGTTGTTTGATTTGGGCGCATCCGAAATCGCCGGCTGGCAAAGGCTACGGGTCAATTCGAATCAGTCGCGTCTGTCCATCGGACGAGCGCAACTCATTGATGCCGTTGTTGTCCAGGGTGAACTGCAGGCCCACGCCTGCGAGCACGCACAGCGCAGGAGGCTGATCCAGCTTCTCAGTCTGTACCCCGCAGTCGAGGATCAGGTCCCGTTCGCGGTCCTGCAGACGCAATCTGAACGGGTTATCCCCCGAATTGGCTTCCAGATTGACCACCGTGCCGCTGCCCTGGTCGCCGTCCAGGGTCAACCAGACCCAGCGACCGGCCAGCGCTGCGGTGGTTGCGCCGCCCTTGAAGCCGAAGCGCACCAGCGAGATCGGCATGATCTTCAGGCCGGCCAGGATGCTGTCGTCTTCGGGTTGGGTGAACCAAGCGGTGGCGTGTCCGCGGTCGCGGAAGCTCAGGTCGATCCGGCCAAAGGGGCGCATCTCGCGCGGCGGCTGGTACGGCTGGAAAAGGGTCTGGCCACCGCGAATCTCCAGCAGGTCCCCGCTGTAGCCGCGACGGCCGGCGTCTCCGGCGCTGAAATACCAGCGCGGCTCGCCGCCAGTATCGTAGAAGTAGGTGATCAGGGCGATGGAATCGTCCTGTCGCTCCAGGTTGAAACCGACGCCGCTACCGCTGTCGGGATAGCTGCCGGTCGGATCGGCCACCCAGAAGCCTGCCTCCGGGCGCACCGTCTGATCGGGTGAGATCACGTCGAATGCGCTGAAGGCGATGGGCCGCACCCCGCGCTGATCTTCGACCTCCATCAGCAGTTGATAGGCGCCGCTGCTCAGCCCCTGCGGCAGCACCGTCATCGGGTCAATGGTCAACTCGTAGGGCCTCAGGGCCTCGGTACAGACCCCAGGGCGTTCGATCAGACGCAGGTTCAGCTGCTTGTCGTCCAGCTGTACAGGCGTGACCTCGAAGGGACAGCCGTTGGGCCAGGTACCCTCGACCTTGATCAAGAAGGCTTCGCGCGGTGCCGGGTTGGCCGGCTGGGTTCGGATCAGATGCCACGGCGCTGCAGCCTGTGCCGGGAAGGCGCAGTAGAGCGCGAACAAGGCGGTCTTGATCAGCAGGGCACGAACAGAGGGCATGTGGTTGATTTGCGTCATACCGAAGGCTAACCCCTCATTCTACTATGGTCGCGTGCCAATCCGACACTCAAGAGCGCATTCTTGTGACCACGGTCGGCTCCCGTCGTTCCCGGCGCTGGAATCCGGTCTTTCGATCCGGTCGTTCAGGAAACAGACAGTGCGAGCATAGGAATTCGGGCTGAGTTGATGCATTCTTGCGAGTTACGTTGAGCCAGCGAAGCCAGAAGCGGTTCGGGATCCTGACTCAGCGTGCGATCAGCAACGCGATCATGCAATCCCCCTGTTGGCCACACTGCTGCCGATCAGCGACTGCAGCGGCGATGCGCGATTGCGACCCATGCCCGCAGCGAAACCGAAATAGAAGGAACAGACCCAAATGAGCCAGAAAATTGTCGTCATCCGCGGTGACGGGATCGGTCCGGAAATCGTTGATGCCACCGTCCGGATCATGGATGCCGCTGGCGCGGGACTGAGCTACGAGTACGTGGACGCGGGTCTGGCTGCATACAACAAGACCGGCGAGCTGCTGCCGGCCGATACCCTGGAAGCGATCGCCCGCCATCGGGTCGCTCTGAAGGGGCCGCTGACCACTCCGGTCGGCGAGGGTTTTTCCTCGATCAATGTCGAGTTGCGCAAGCGTTTCGATCTGTACGCCAATGTGCGTCCTGCGCATTCGCTGCCGAACACCAAGGCGCGCTACAGCGATGTGGATCTGATCACGGTGCGCGAAAACACCGAAGGCGCCTATCGCAGTGAGGGACAAACCCTCTCCGCAGACGGTGAGGTCGCGCAGTCGATCATGCAGATCACCCGGCGCGGGTCGGAGCGGATTGTGCGTCACGGGTTCGAGCTGGCGCGACGGCTGGGCCGCAAGCGGGTGGCGATCATCCACAAGGCAAATATTCTGAAAACCACCTCCGGCCTGTTCCTGCGGGTGGCCAGAGAGGTAGGCAAGGAGTTTGACGATCTGCAGATCAGCGAACTGATCGTCGACAACGCCTGCATGCAGCTGGTGATGGATCCTTCGCGCTTCGACATGCTGATCACCACCAATCTTTTCGGCGACATCGTGTCCGATCTGGTCGCCGGTCTGGTCGGTGGCCTGGGTGTCGCCCCCGGTGCCAACATCGGTGCCGACGCGGCGATCTTCGAGGCGGTGCACGGCTCCGCGCCGGATATTGCCGGGCAAGGCCTGGCCAATCCCACCGCGCTGCTGCTGGCGGCGTGCATGATGCTCGACCACCTGGGCAAGGCCGAGATCGCCAGCAAGATCCGTCAGGCGATTCACGCGACCTATCTGGCCAAGGACCGGTTGACGCCGGATCTGGGCGGCAACGGTTCCACCCAGAGCTTCGCCCAGGCGATTATCGATCAGCTGGGCTGATGGCCTTGCACCGCTGCTTCGGCGGCGGCAGCAATTCGCGCCCGGTCCCCTGACGTTCTCCAGGGGGCGTGTGCTTCGATCCAGGGTGACCGCTTCGGCGGGCGAGCATAACGATCGTGCTGAGGAGCCAGCGTGACCCTCAGTCGAACCGCCGTTCAGGCAAGTGCGATGTCGACCGCCTCGTAGTCTTGCTCATGGATCAATCCGACCCCGCGCAGCGAGACCGGCGTTCCCGGACCATCGGACGGGATAAGCCCGACCCGGAAGCGAAGGCCCTGGTCGAGCTGTTCGGGTCGAATTCCCGCCGTGGACAAGATCTTCCCGCGCAAGCGGAACCCGATCTTTTCGCCGTCAGCCAGGATCAGCTGACAGGCGCCCTCAAAGCTGCTGATGAACGCCTCCAGGGTGTCGGTTTCGGAGGACTGTCCGTCAACAACGTCGATGACGCCAGCCACATGGTGCGGCCAGTGGCTGACGTCCTTGAGCGAAGGAGCGGGTACCGGCTTCACCTACTGCGCCTCAGCAGGCGCGCTGAGCAAGGTGAATGGACTGTCGGCAGGGCGCGCAAAGTTGCCGCCCGGCGCCGAACCGTAGGTGACCTCCAGTCCGATCAGGTTGCCGCTGCTCAGGTCTTCCTGGGTGGCATTGCGCAGGTCCGGGGTCAGACTACCAACCGCCGTGTCGACCAGCGCAGTCGCCGTGCAGGTGCGGCAATAGCCCTGGCGCTGGAACAGGGTCAGTGACTGACCGGGCACGTAGTCCTCGGTCAGGGCGAAGGCCCAGCGCCCGCCGCCGTTGGCGTCCGGGTAGTAGATCAATGCAAACAGCAGCTGACTGTCGTCCCGCTGCGCGGTAGCGATCGAGGCGCCCCAGCCCTGATCGCCGGTCCCGGCATACCAGGTACCGGTCAGATCCAGGCCGGTACGTTCGGCTGATCCAATCAGCGGTTCCATGCACCAGTTGCCGGAGGTGCTGTCGACGGACCAGCTGAATGAGGCCAGCGGAATATCGGCATCGCGCTGGGTGCCGTCGCTGCAGGCAAAGCTGTCTTTGGCCTGGTTGAAGTCCAGCCGCACCTGCCCGCGGCGCGCGCTGTTGGGGCGCTGCGGTGGGAAGCGATCGCTCTGATAGAGATAGGCGACCAGGCTGGAGTCGAACTCATTGGCATCGGCCAGAAACACGCCATCAACCACCGGGCCAATCGCCAGGAACCACTCGGGATTGCCGTTCTGGTCGTAGCTGTAGAACAGCAGGCTGTAGATCTCGTAGCCATCGGGGCTGGTGTAGACGCGCTGGAAGTCGATGCCGTGGCCGGCGCGATCACGGTCATACCACTGACCGCTGAGCGGTACTGGAGATGTCGGGAACTGGCGCGGCGCAGGGTCCCAGCCGACCGCATTGAGCATCGGTGCCGCCAGAAACAGCTCCCGGGCACCCAGCTGGGCGTTGGAGCTGGGGACCATCAGCTCGCCGCGATAGAAAAGGTCCAGGTGGGACAAGCTGGAACCTGCCCGTATCGGGTTCGGCGCGTACATTCGGACCCCAACTTCGCCCGGGCGCGGGTCATTCAATGGCGACGCTACCGCCTCCGGGCTGATCCACTGCAATCCATTGCCTGCAGTCAGCGCGTTGCCGCGGTCACTATCGCTGAGACGTGAAAGCAGTTCCGGGGTCTCGCGATTGGTCACCAGGATCTGGCGCTCGTAAATGTCGTCGCGTCCGCGAAACTCGGTACCGACCGCGGCACTGCCGGTGCCCAGGCTGATGATGCTGAGGAAGCCGAGCCCGTGAGTGATCTCGTGCATCGCCACGCCGATAAAATCGATGGCACCCTGACTCGGCGGATTGAGTCCGTAGTAGAAACTCGCCGCACCTAGTCCGGTCGGGGTATCGATCAGGCTGTTGAAGGTGGCGGTGACGTCCACCCGTGACTCGCAGGGGCCGCCGGAAACCCGGCAAAAGCTGGTGCCGCCGGACTTGGTGGTCGGTGCGGCCGCATACCAGGCATGCGCTTCCGGCAGAAAAGCCTGGCGTCGGCCGGGGCGCGGATTGCTCGCGGTGCCCGAAAACAGCCCGCTATCATCAATGAACAAACCCTCGGTGCCGGCCTGTGCCAGCACTGCGCTGGTGGCGTCAGCCTCCAGTTCGGCCCAGCAGGCGCGGATCACGATCGGCGCCTCGGTACTGAAATTCTGCGCGATTCTGCGGGTAGCCTCTTCCAGCGCGATGCGCCGCTGCTGACCCAGCGTGGTTCCGGTGTTACCTGGCGCCGGGAGCGCAGGGGCCGGGTCATTCCAGCCGGTCAGGTCACACTGGCAGCCGGCGCCGTCGGCGGCGGTGCAGGGCAGATCGAAGCGTACCGTGATGGTCGCCGGGGTGGGTGCCTCGTCGGGCAGGAGGTCCAGGCGCAGGGTGGCGTTGACCGGGACGGCAGAAAAATTGACCACCGCTGCATGCCAGCGCCCGGCCTTGGGCGGTCGCACTGCGTGCTCGGAGACGACCACAAACTCCTCGTTGCCGAAGCTGATGGACTGGTAATGCGAAAGATCGGCCAGCCACTCAAAACCTCGTTCGATATTGGATGGGGTCAGGCCGTAGGCATTGGCATCCGGGAACGGCTCGCCGTAGCGAATGAACAGATCCAGATCGGTATTGGCCGTCGGCGTGCCGTCCATTTCCAGGCGAAACTTCCGGGTGTTCTCTGGAACTTCAAAATAGAAAGCGTTGGTGTAGGTATTGGCCGGAATGGTGAAGCTGACCGTGATCTCGTCATTAAGCGGAATGGTTTCGGCTGCGCGAGTGTGATTGCCGGCGGCTGCCAGGGTCATCAGGGCCAGACCGCCGACCCAGCCCCAGCGAGCTGATCGGTTGGGCTCAATGCTCATGATGCGCGTCCGCCTTGTCCGCCGACTCCAGCTCGCTGCAGCTCAGCTGCAGTTCACCCTGCTGGTCGATCACCGCGCGGGACTCAAAGCGCACCGGCGCGCTCACCGCCGCCGACTTGTGTGACCCTGGCAGGCGCCGCTTGGGCGCTGCGGCATCGGCGTTCAACGAATGAAATTCCGGCTGCACGGGGACCGGTTCAGCGGCCAGCGCCGTGCTGCTCAGGATACCGGCGGTCACCGCCGCGATCAGAATTCGCATGAAATCGCTCCGAACTGTCAGTGCTGAAGATCAATGAATGGAGGACCCGGTCCCCATCACCCTTGTCAATCGATGAATGGGACAGGGCAGGGCCACCCGGTGGAGCACGCCACGGTGTCCACGTCGACTGATCGTAGTCGGGATCGTGGTGTGGCGTGAACTACCGCGAGCGGCCCGCCGGGCCCCAAGGCGAGTGATGGCGAGTTCCGGCCCTTGTTTGACCATCGACCGGCATGCACGCCGAACCCTCGCACTAGTATGCGGGCTTGCCGTCGAACGGGCCAGTTCGCTGTCGCGGCTGGATTTGGGCGCCGGCCGTCGGTCGGTAGCCGGGTTTGGGTGGTGTACTCTGGACCCCTTGCAAGCGGTGAAGTCGGCCAAGAAAGCGTGTTGTTGCAAAACAACAACAGTGTTGCATTCGTAGCGAATTTTTGTTGACCAGGTGTTGCGTAGACGCTAAACTGGTGTTGGCTCGGAGCAACACTCCAGCTTCCGGCCAAGGGCTTCGAGGGTTATGCAGGCGAGAGCAGCTTCTAAAATCTTTCGGGGAGTATCAGGTTTTGGCCTGATGCTCCCTGTTTCTTTGCTGATTGCCTCTCAGTCGGCTGGCGCCAACACGCCCTCAGTCTTGCGCGGGGAATGGCAGCAGCTTGCCTCGCAGCGACTCACTCCGAATTATGGCTGGGCGCAGCAGGCGTCCAAGCCCACCAGCGCACGGCAGTCCCGATTGGGTTTGCGTGCCGAAAATGTATTCCCGATTCAGATCGGGAGCGAGGCGGTCAAGGTCAGTTTCACCAGCCAGTTTGACGGCGGGGTTCAGCGCTTCGAACAATCCACCCGCTGGGGTCGGCAACGCAGCCATCTCGGCGCGGCCGGAATTGGCGAGTCGATCCTGACTCCGGGTTTCTCGGCGTCAGTGGGCGCTTCGCGATTCACCATCGAGGCGATACTCGCCCGTCAGCAGTTCTCCAGCTTCGGGCTGGGCCTGGGGCAGACTGTCGTGGTGGATCGCTATGCCCAAGACGTTGATCCGGGCGAAGAAGTGTCGACCGGTTCGGGCATTGCGGCGACCTGGGAGTTTGCGCTCAACGACCGCATCGCGCTGTATACCTCGGCGCGCAGCCAGGTGGACATGGATCCGCTGCAGCGGCATCGCGGTCTGTACGGCGATCCGGGCGACTTCGATATTCCAGCCGGCGCCGGCGCTGGCTTCTCTACTCGTCTCAGCGACAATAGCTGGCTGCAGCTGGGCGTGGAGCGGGTGTTCTACAGTGACGTCCAGGGCTTTACCTCGCAGTCGCTGCCGCGGCGCTTTTTGAATCTGCTGGGTGACAGCACCAGCCCGGAATTTGCCTGGCAGGATCTGACCGTCTACTCGGCCAGCATTGGCGTACAGCCGACCAAGGACTGGACGCTGGAGCTGCGTTACAGCACCCAGCAGCAGCCCGAACCGACTTCGACGCTGCTGCGGCGGGCGCTGGAAGATGAATTCACCAACCAGAACTATGCGCTCGGCGTGACTCGTCGGGTCGGTGATTCCTCGCTGCTCACCTTCAACGCCAGCTATGCCGCTCGCGAATACGTGCTCGGCATGCCCACCTATCAGGCCAACGCCGAAAGCGGTGAGCAGATGGAGTTCGAGGCTGTCTGGCAGGTGCTGTTCTAGAGTTCTGCGTGTGCGGGGCGCTCGCGCTCGCACAACTTCCCATGACGGATTTCCATTCGCCCAAGCTTGAGCTGGCGAGCCTTTGCGGCGAAGCAGGAGTGATCGAAATCGACTAGACGAGGTCGGTTGATCGGCAACGGCCACAGCCTGAGCGATCGCCAGGGTCCGTGCATCTCGTGCGCGACGCGGGCGGGGCGCACTCGGTCCTTACATACCAGTCACCTAGAAGTTCGAGCGTCGCCGCTCTGGACCGCGGGCATCTTGCCCGCCTGCTTTTCGGCTTTTGCAGTGGATCCAGAGCGATGCGGGCGGGACGCCCGCGGTCCAGTTGACCAGTCACCGGGAAGTTGGATCGTCGCCGCTCTGGACCGCGGGCATCTTGCCCGCAGGCTTTTCGGCATTGACGGAAGATCCAGAGCGATGCGGGCGGGACGCCCGCGGTCCTTTCAAGCCAGTCGTTGGGAAGCTTCCAGCTCAGCTAGTGAACGTTCATGTCCCGCCTTCTTAGGACACTCTTATCACCAGGGCGAGGTGAAGCCGTGCGCCAGCGCAATTCTTTCCCACTGCAGTTGGTCCGCACTGATCATTCCCGAACTCGGGTCGTAGAAAAGCGCGTTGGCGGTTATCAGAGCGTGGATCGCGCGAATGAGCTGCTGGAAGTGATGTGCGACGAAATGGATTGAGCCATCTTCGATGTCCGCGGTGAACACGGCGCCGGATTCGAAATCGACGCAGATCGAGGTGTCTCCACTGAGATCTTGGGTGATTAGCTCGGTCCGGCGTTCAAGCGCGTACGGGCTGGACGCCCAAGGTCCATTGAAGCGGTGTCCGGGCGAACTTCGGGCCTTGGCGCGTTCAGCCCAGTGTTTTGCTCTCGAACTTTCAATGGGGCGATTTTCGCTGAAGCGCAATGGAACTGGGACTCGGATCGATTCCGCGAAAGCCTGCTCAGCATTCTTCTTTCGGCTGCTGGCCGATCAGTATTGATCCGATCGGGAACTGCTCTTGAAGCGCTGCAAGATCTCGCGGCGCGGCGATCAGCAGCGCCAAGGTGGAAGTTCGGGATTTCAGATGATCCGCAAACTCGATTCCGGCAATTGTCGCCGGGGCAAAACCCCGTTGGCCCAACGCGCGCATTCCCCGATGAAAAGTGCCGCTTTCTATTGCGCCGAGGATGACCACCCCTCGGCCGGTGATTCTCAAATGTCCACTGACGCGGAAAATCGCCGAGTCCATTGCAGGGAAGTCGTCCGCGCCCGCTACAGCACCTCGGAAGCAAAGTCCGCCAGCCTTGAGCGCTCGCCTCTACGCAACGTCACGTGGGCGCTATGCGGCCAGTCCTTGAACCGATCCACCGCATAGGTCAGCCCGGAGGTGGTCTCGGTCAGGTAGGGCGTGTCGATCTGTTCGACGTTGCCCAGGCAGATCATCTTGGTGTTGGGCCCGGCGCGGGTGAGCAGGGTCTTCATCTGCTTGGGAGTGAGGTTCTGCGCCTCGTCGATGATTACGTAGCGCGACAGGAAGGTGCGGCCGCGCATGAAGTTGAGCGAGCG
>JAGRJL010000173.1:0-12985 GCA_020442775.1 Lysobacterales bacterium
GAAGAGCGCACCCAGTGGGTGACTTCGCAGACGACCGTGCTCAGCTGTGCCGCTCTGGCGGCCATGGCCAAGCTCGACGAAGCGGGCTGGGATGATGTGGCACGCAGCGTGGTGCGGATGGGCTACATGGCGCTGCACTTCGCCTTTGAATATCTCGCCAGGGCGCGCCATCCCGAGGTCGCCGGTCAGGTATTGCTGGCCGCGGAGCTGTGGTGGAGCGAGCACCCCGGCACCCGGGCACGATTCATCGCCTGGATGGACGCCCAGTCGCAGGCACGGGTGCAGCCGGCGCTGCCGACCACCGGCGACGGCGACTGGAGCCTGGAAGAACGGCGCAATGTGCTGCAGAGCTTTCGCCATCCGTTTAGCGATGCCTTTGTGCTCACCCTGGAGCGTGCTGATCGTGCGCGCCGCGGCCAGCTGGAGATGTCCAGGGTCGGTCACTGGCTAGCCGCAGAAGAGGCCATGCCGGTGGCGCAAACGGCCACCGTCAAAGCCGAAGTGGAGGCCCTGCTGGAGGTGCTCGGCCGCGACGGTCGACCCAGCGTGGTCTGGTCGGTGAGGAAGGTGCGGGCAAGACCACGCTTGCCCATCTGACCGCGCGCCAGTTGCTCAAGCGCGGCTGGCGGGTGCTGGAGGCAACCCCCGCCCAGCTGATGGCGGGTCAGTCCTACATTGGCGAGATTGAGCAGCGGGTGGAGAATCTGGCCCAGGGGCTGGCTGACGAAAAGATCATCTGGTTCGTCCCGCAGTGCCATGAACTGCTGGAGACAGGCAGTCACAGCACCAACCCAAGAGGCATTCTGGACCTGCTGCTGCCGCACCTTGAGCGGGGCCAGATCCAGCTGCTGGGAGAAAGCACACCCGCGGCCTGGGCCCAGGTGATCAGCCGCCGACCCCGCGTGGATGCGCTGATGCTGGCCCTGCGGGTAGAGGGGATGGATGACGCCAGCAGCCTGGAGTTGATCGGTGTGTGGGGCGAGCGCTGGGCGGAAAAGCTGGGGCGACCGGTGCTCACTCCGGAAATCGCCGCCGAGGCGAGCGAGCTGGCGCGCCAGCAGTTCCCCGAGCGGGCCGAGCCAGGCCGCAGCCTGAACCTGCTCAAGGAGGCGCTCGCAGCCGCGCTGCGCGAGGACCAGCCGACGCTCCCGCTGGCTCGCGATCAGCTGCTGCAGGCGCTTTCCCGCAGCAGCGGCCTGCCGCTGGAGATTCTGGATCTGACCCGATCACTGGCGGTGCCAAAGTTGATCGAGGAATTCTCCCGCTCGGTGATCGGTCAGGAGGAGGCGGTGCAGTGTCTGGTCGACCGCATCAGCATGCTCAAGGCGGGACTGACTGATCCGCGTCGGCCGATCGGCGTGTTCCTGTTCGCCGGTCCCACCGGCACCGGCAAAACCGAGCTGGCCAAGACCTTGGCGCGCTATCTGTTCGGCAGCGCCGAGCGAATGCTGCGCATTGACATGAGCGAGTTTCAGTCGGAAGACGCCTACTGGCGGCTGATCGATGATGGCGACCAGGGACGCGCACAGTCGCTGACCACGCGGATCCGGCAAAACCCCTTCAGCGTGGTGCTGCTGGACGAGTTTGAAAAGGCCCATCCGCGGATCTGGGACCTGTTCCTGCAGGTCTTTGACGACGGCCGGCTCAGTGATCGACGCGGCAACACGGTGAGCTTCAGACACAGTCTGATCCTGCTCACCTCCAACCTCGGCTCTACCATCAGCAAGGCCGGCGGCGTCGGCTTCGTGGCCCAGCGCGGCGGCTTCAACCGGGAACTGGTGGAGCGGGCGATTCATCAAAGCTTCCGGCCCGAATTCATCAACCGGATCGATCGGGTGGTGATCTTCAATCCGCTGACCCGCTCGCTGATGCGCGACATCCTGGCCAAGGAGTTGCGCAGCGTGCTCGACCGCCGCGGCTTCCGCAATCGTCAGTGGGCGGTGGAATGGGAGCCCTCGGCAATCGAATTTCTGCTCGACAAGGGTTTCACTCCGGATCTGGGTGCGCGCCCATTGCGCCGTGCGATCGATCAGTACCTGCTGGCGCCGCTGGCCACCACCATGGTCGAGCACCGCGCACCGGACGGCGAACAGTTCCTGTTCGTGCATGGCGATGGCGATCAGCTGCGGGTGCGCTTTGTTGACCCCGATCAGGGCGACGGCAGCAGGCCCGAAGCCGGCGCGCCTCGCGACCTGCGTCAGCTCGCGCTGGAGCCGCGCGCCGATGGGCCGGCGTTGGCGGTCCTGGAGGAACGAATCGCCGAGCTCACCCACGCGGTCGCCGACGGCGAATGGCATCAGCGCAAGGAGTCGGCGGCGATCGCCATGCAGGCCAGTGATTTCTGGGAACGCGATGACCGTGGCGGCGTGCTTGAGCAGCTGGAGCGAATCGATCGTATCGAGGCCGGCGTCCGTTCGGCGGAATCGCTGGCCGAGCGGCTGCGTCGTCACGCCGGACGCGGCTCGGCCGAACTGGTCAGGCGTCTGGCGCTGCTGATCATCAGCATTGCCCGGGCAATTGAGGCCTTGCATGCGCAGCAGCCCGAAGATGCGGCGCTGGAACTGCGCCCCACCGACCCGCGCAACGAAGCCAATCGCGCCTGGCAGGAACGGCTGGTGCAGATGTATCTGCATTGGGCCAAGGCCAGGGGCTACCGGGTGCAGCGCCAGCCGCAGGATCCGGAAAGCGGCGCACTGACGCTCAAGATCAGCGGATTTGCCGCCTGGCAGTCGCTGCAGCCAGAAGCGGGACTGCACATACTCGACGACCGCAATGAGCGTGGCGAGCGACGCATCAGCGTTCGGGTCCGGGTCAGCAGCGACCCGCCGGACCCGTCGCCGGAAACCGAGGGCGAGATCGGCATCTGCCGCCGGTACGAGGAGAAACCTTCGCCGCTGGTACGCGATCAGCTGCGCGGCTGGCGCACTGGTCGTCTGGACCGGGTGATGGGAGGCGACTTCGACCTGTTCGGCGAGGAGTCTGAAGGGTGAGCGCATCGGCGATCGCCAATGCGCTCACCGGGATCGGCTAGCGCGCCGCGCTCAGCTTCTGGACTCGCTCGGCTTCCAGCCGCAGGGCCTCCGCCAGATCCGCCATGCTTCCCGGACGCGGGCTGTGGGCTGACACGATCCGGGTCGGTTCAATGCCCAGTCGGTCCAAGGCCTTCGCGAAGTCCTGGGTCGGCGCCGCGGCAGCCTGCACCGGCCCGGCCGCCGGCATCGCAAAATGATCGGCCTCAAACAGGATCCCCTGCTCCGGCAGCCAGGCCACCAGCAGATGTTCGGCGTGGGCGGTGGGACCGATATCCACCATCTCCACCGTGATCGGACCCTCGCCGATCCGCGCCCGGCTTTCGACCGCGGCAAACTTGAGCCCGGCTGGGTCAGCTGCGGCACCGCGAATCACCGCCTCATGGCTGGCGGCAGCATGAATGGTCGCGCCCTCCTGCTCGTAGGCAGCAACCGCGAGTATGTGGTCGGAATGATGATGGGTCATCGCCGCTTCGCGGATCGGCTTGTCACCAATCTCCGCGCGCAGCATCGCGGCCCGCTCGGGCACCCCGGCGGTCCCGCCCACCGCCAGCAGGTGATCGCCCTGATCAACAAACAGTGCATAGGTGCCGTTGCCGCCGACGTGATAGACACCCTCGGCCAGGCGCAGCACCCGCACTGGTTGCGCAACCACCGGCGGCGCATCGGCCAGATCGGTGCCGACGTCCAGCATCGGCGCCAGATCCGGATTGATCAGGGTGCGCTGATTGGTGCGCAGAATGTTCTCTTCGCCATTGACCAGCAGGGTGAAGCGCGCATTGACCGGGATCCCGCTGACCGTCTGATAGTCGTCAAAACGGTACTCGACCTTGCCAAAGCCCGGCAGGACCCGCTCGCTGTGGGTGAGCAGCCCGGTGGCGCGAGAGAAGAACAAGCTGATTCCTGGACCCACCGACATCGACAGGCCGATGACGTCGTGCTTCTCGCCGTCCACCTTGTCGCTGCCCAGGTAGTAGGCGTTCTGCGCGCGATCGCGCAGCTGCAGCACCAGCAGGGTGGGACTGACCCGCACAAACGGCCCGCTGGTGGTGGCGAAATCCGGCTGGGCAATCAGCGCCTTGTTGCCATTGCGGAAATTGAACTGATAGCTGGCCTCACCGTTGATCACGGTGCCGTTGTCGAACTCGAAGCCGCCGCCCACACCGGCAGCACGCTGCACAAACACGCTGTCGTCCAGTCCGATCGCGGCGCTGCCCAGGCTGGGCGCACGATCCAGCGGTGGTTCCGCCTTGCGGCTCTGTCCGACCGCAATATTGATGTCTTCAAACTCGACGCCGAAGCTGCGCAAGGCAGCCAAGCGCTCGGCACCCCCGTGAGCGGCCAACGCCGCATCGAGCACTTCACGCACCTTCTCTGCGTTCTTTTCGCTGATATCGCTGCCCCAACCCAGTGGCGCGTAGAAAAGCGCCGCGATCAGCATCACCCGAGAGCAATTCATGGAAATCTCTTGTTGACCAAAGGTGACGCGAGACTATCCAAGGCGGAACGCCTGTACAGCGCGAATCGCCAGGCCGAGCAAGATTTGCGACCGGCAGGTCTGGCGGCGCAAGAGTTGGGCCGCAGGCAAGGCCTGGGCTGGTTGCAGGATTCTCGATGTCTCTCGTCGCGCGTCTGCCCCGAAGCAGGGCGAACGCTTCAAATGCCTCGGCACAGATTTATATCTTTCAATAACTTACAAATATTCTGGCAGTCCGGAAGGAATACGGAAGCCTTCCGGCAGCAGCGCGGAAAGACTTGCCCAGTCCGGCTGCCGAAACTGCACTCATCGATTTCCACCCCAATCTGCAAACCAGGAGACCACGATGAGACGCCTTTCCCTTGCCATCTGCATTGCCCTTGCCAGTGTCGCCAACGCCGCCACCGAATCCGCCCGCTCGACGAAAATCGACCCAGAAGCGCTGCTTTGGGTGCAGCGCATGAGCCAGACGCTGAGCGCGGCCGATGCCTTCAGCGCCCAGATTCAGGCTAGCCAGGCATTCACCACAGAAGATGGCGCGGAGCGAAGCCGTACCTTGCCCATTACGCTCGATCGCCATGATCACTACGGGATCCGCGCGCACGCTGGCGACCGCTGGGTTTACTACAACCGACGCTTCCTCAGCGTGGTCGATCAGTCTCTCGGGGTTTACGCCAATGCACTGGTCCCCGGGGAATTCGATCTGGCCCTGACCACAGCCTACGGCAGCTATGGGATCGCGGTTCCGCTCGCCGATTTTCTGTTCACCGATCCATCACAGGCGCTGCTGGGGAAGATCAGTGCTGCCAGCATCGAAATTCCGACCATGGTCGGTGACACCGCCGCGGTGCAGCTGCGCTTCGCTCAGCCGGGCATCGAGTGGTCGCTGTGGCTTGCCCGGAACGAGCAAGCACTGCCGCTGCGGCTGGAGCTGACCTACACCGATGAAGTCGGCAAGCCGCGCAAGTCCTTCGAATTCCAGGCCTGGAATCTGCAGCCCAAGCTGGATCAGGCGGACTTTGAGTTTCTGCCTGAGCAAGGCATGGCCAAGATCAACTTCCTAACCCGTTAAGCCCCCATTCTTCGGAGACTCAATCATGAACAAGCTTTCCCTGATCTGTGCCTGCACTGCAATCTTCGCTGCCTTGACCAGCGCCCCGGCCGCCATCGCTGGTCCGCGTGACGGTGGCTCACTGCGCTTCGCCAATGCCGCACGGCAGATGGACCACTCGTTCGACCGCGGACAATTGCATCAACGCACCACGGTGCTGCCCGGCGAAAACCGCAGCCGGGATCGGCAGCAGCATCGTGAGCAGCGCAGCGATCGACGCGAAGAGCATGCTGACCAACGCCGGGACCGACGCGAAGACCGACAGGAGCAGCGCTGGGATCACTACTGGTATCACAGCACCTACGCCCACCCCTACTACGCGCCAGGCTACACCGTGGTCGTGCTGCCGAACGACAGCACCGTCGTGGTGGTTGACGGGGTTCGCTATCACTATCACCACGGCATCTACTACCGGGCCCACGGCAGCCGCTTCGTGGTGGTGAATGCGCCGCTGGGCGCGCAAGTTGCAGTGCTGCCGGTCGGACACTACGGGGTCCACCACGGCCATGTCCATTACCGGGTGTACGCGGGCAGCTACTATCTCTGGGAGCCGCAGCTGAGCAGCTACCGCGTCGTCTCGGCACCGATCGGCGTGATCGTACCGGTGCTCCCAGAGGGCGCCGAGAAGCTGAGCGTCAATGGCCAGCGTCGCTTTCGGGTCGGCGGGGTGCTCTACGAGCCCTTGTTCGATGGCGTTCGGGTGGTGTTTCGCTCAGTGGCGGTCGGTTAGCCTGGCCCTGGCGCGGGCGCCGAGAACATGATTTGGTGCGGCACGCGTACGCGAAGACAGTGGCGAGTCGACCCGACGATCACCCCGGGGTGGCATCGACGCCGCCCTGGGGCTACCTGGCCAGCAGTTGCCGGGACTGCGCGTAGACTCTGGCCTGCGCGTGATTCTCCAGGGTCAGGTAGTCGGGCAGCGCCAGCATCCGTTCCCGCGCAGGATCGGCGATCATCGCCTGATAGTGACTCCAGCCGCGGCGCTGCGCTTGGCGCAGGTGCTGATTCGCCCGTTCCGCATCACCGGCAATTGCAAACAGCCGCGCAGCGTAATAATGAACCGCGGGCAACTCCCAGCCGGCATCGAGCATATCCTGGGTGGCCTGCACCATCGCCGTGCGCTGCTGCTGCAGATCGGGCACGCTGCTGTTTTCTGCAGCCAACAGCCAGGAGCCAAGGAAAAACAGGTCGCCGGCCTGCGTGACCGCGCGCTGATCGGCCAGCAAATCCAGCCGCCGGAACGCCAACTCGGCGGACTGCCATCGGCGCAGCACCACTTCTCGCAATCCAAACAGCCCGATGCCCACGCGTTGATCCAGGGACAGGGTCCGACCGGGGAGCGCATCAGGATCGACCATGAACTCACTGGCGGCCTTGAGGTTGCCGCTGAAATAGGCCAGATAGAAGGCTGTCGAGCGCACAAAAGGAGATTGTGGCGAACGCTCGGCGGCGATCAAAAGCCAGTGGCGAGCCTGATCGAACTGACCCAGCGCAGCCAGGGACAACGCCAATCTGGCCGCCGGCCGATCGTCTTCAGTCGCCGACTCCGCCGCCGTCTGAACCTCACCCGCCGCTCGATCGAAATGCCCGTACTGATAGTCGATTTGTGCCTTCATCAACGCGATTTCATAGTCAGAGCCAGGAAAGCGCGCGGCATCTTCAAGCAGCGCCAGTGAGGCGCGGCGATCACCCAGATTGGCCTTCAGCTCCGCCAGTTTCAGGGTGAGATTGACGTCCAGAGGCTGAACGGTGAGTGCCAATCCCAGCGCGGCCTCGGCATCCTGCGGCCGGTTGGCGGCGACCAGTGCGCGGGCCAGCTGTTCCTGCGCCCAGGGCAGATCCGGATTGCTGACTACCGCGGCAGAAAGCTCGGCCAAACCCGCCTGACGCTGTCCGCGCGCATAGCGCACCCACCCCAACAGCGCCTTGAGCGACGCCGAACCGGGACGCTGCGCCAGACCGCGCTCGGCCAGAAACTCCGCTTCTTCCAGCAATTCCGACTGGCGTTCCGGATGGCGCTCGGCGTAGGCCACCAGCGCGCGGGCCAAGCCCAGGAGCACTGGATAGGAATCAGGGTGCGCCTGCAGCAGACCGCGGAAGCTCTCGATCGCCTGCTGCAGGCTGGCCGGTGTTCGACGGCCGAGTTGGTACTGCGCCATGGCGTAGTCGCGATAGTGGTCGGGACTGGCGAAAGTCGGCGCACCGTCATCAAGCGTCTCGCCGCCGACCAGACTGGAACGCAGGCTCCTGGCGGCGCGCAGCGCACCCTCCACCCGGCTCTGATAGCTGTCGTTGGCGCTGAACTCCACTCGATCGGTCCACACCTCAAAGCCGCTACTGACATCGGTGGCGACCACACTGAACAAGCGTACCGATCCTTCAGTACTCACAATGCTGGGCTGGACCAGTAGCTCCACGCCGTAGCTCGTGACCGACTCGCGCAGCGATGCGGGCTCTACACCCATCCCCAACGCTGTCTGGCGTGACAGCACATTGATTCCAGGATCCTCGACCAGAATCTCGCGAAAGGATTCGATCAGCAGTTCCTGCAGCACCGGATCACCTTCGCCACGAAGCGCCGGCGGCAGGACCAGCAGGGTCCGAACCGGTCGTTCGGCCGGCAGCGAGGTGAGCGCAGAACTGGCATTGTCCGAGCGCGAAGTGATTAGCGCAGCGACGGCAGCAATCAGAACCACTGCCGCAGCGGCGTAGCTCAGTCGAAGGCGATCGGACAATCGAGGCTTCGAGCTCGCTACCGGATGCCGCGCCTGCGCTGGCTGGGCTTCAGCACTGGAGTCGACGCTGACCGCGGGCAACCAGCGGTATCCGCGCCGCGAAACGGTCTCGATGAAGTGCGGCGCGCGCGGGTCATCGTCAAGCACCTTGCGCAACTGCGCAATCCGCTTGTGCACCGCGTTATCTGCCGCAACGCCCCCACGCCACACCTCATCCACAATCTGGTTGAGGCTGACCACTTCGCCGGCATGGCGGAGCAGGCACTCGAGCACCTGGGCGGTAAGCAACTCCAGCTTGTGAGTGCCGGTTGGCCCGGATATCTGGCAACCGGCCAGATCGATCGAGAATGGTCCTACCTTGCAGCGATCCGGGCCGGCGCTCATTCAGGCCCCCGAGCGGCCGATCGCCTGCCCATCCTTGCCGCTGGCGGTCCCATCACTCCGCCGCATCCGCGCTGACCGCGTAGTCATCCCCGTAGTATTTCGCGGTCGTTCGAGTGTGGAATTCGATGGCGGAAATCGGTCCATAGCGGGGATCCCCCTGCCCGGGCAACACCTCCAGAAGGGTGTCCTCCCAGACGTAGATCGCCATCGGAAACGAGACTCTGGGGCGGCTCAGTGCCTGCGCCTCACGCGGTTGGCTAACCCGGTGACTGGTCGAAGGCAGCCGATCATTGCTGATCCGCTGCATGTAGTCCCCGGTGTTGAGAATGATGCTGCCCGCTGGCGCATTGAGGCGAATCCAGCGGCCGTTGCGCCGGTTGTAGACCTGCAGCCCTTCCACGCTGGGGGCCGGCAACAGCGTAAACAGATCCACATCTTCGTGACCCAGCATGCGACCGCCGCTGGGGAGGTGCTGAGGATCAGGCGGCGCCGGGTAGTAGTTCAGGCGAAAACCGAAGTTGGTGTTATGCAGCCGCTCGTCGTACAAATCGGGCGCGCAGCCCAGGTAGCGCAGGATCGAACGCATGATCGGCAGGATCAGGCGCTCCTGGGCCTGCACCAGCGGGCGGAAGGCCTGCTCAAAGCGCGGATCCGGCCAGAACTGACGGGGGTCGTAGTCCGGGTCGCCATCCAGATTGAAGGCTCGCCGACAAAACACCCAACCCTCGACCAGGTCGGGGTGAATGATGGTGGTTTGCTTGATCGGGAAATAGCCCTGATTGACCGAGCCCTGGCGCTTGGCCAGGTAGGGCTCACGGGCGCTGGCCGGAATCTGTTCAAAGAAGTCGACGACGTCCTTCTCAGCCTGTACGAACAGATCCGGATCCACGCCGTGGTTGCTCAGAATGGCAAAGCCGATCTCCTCCATCGCCTGACCCAGGCTTTGCGCGAAGCGGGCCCGACCGGCTGCGCCGCCGTCGAAGTAATCGGCCATGTCACAGGTCTGGATCTGGAAGTCGAGATCGAACTGCTCGTCGCCCTGAGCGGATTCAGACAGCCGGTAGCAGTGGGACTTGTTGACCTGATCGAAACGGGCAAAGTCGCGGTTGGTCCTGGCGATTCCGGCGTCGCGTTGATCTTCCATCGCCCTACCTCCCCACTCACCGATGCCCTAAGCCTAAATCGAATCGATCACATAGCCCACCAGCACCGCCAGCAGCATGACCGGCAGGGCCCAGCGCAGCCACCACCAATAGGCGCGGAGCCAACCCTTGGCCTCGCCGCCGAAGATCTGTCTCTGCGCCACCGGCTTGCCGACCCAGAAGGTGATCGTCAACACCGCGATCAGCGCGCCGAAGATCTGCATGCCGGAGCCGAAGATCAGATCCAGGGTGCCGATCAGCGCCGGAGACTGCGCGCTGGGCCAGATCAGGATCAGCTCCAGTACCGCCACCACCAGCACCGCGCCGCGTCGACCCAAACGATCGCCGCTCAGGTCCCGGGTCGCGCTGACGCACACTTCCAGTCCGGCCATCGCCGACAGAAAGGCCATCAGGGTGAAGGCGATCAGGAACAGCGCGCCTACCCACTGCCCTGCCGGCATCAGCGCGAACAGCTTGGGCAGGGTCGAGAAAATCAGGCCCGGGCCCTGCGCCATGTCCAGGCTGAAATACAGAATGGTGGGAACAATGAACAGCGCCGCGAGCAGCGCGGCGGCGGTGTCGCCCAGCGCCGTGGCCATCGCCAGCCGCGGCAGCCGCGCCTGATCCTTGAGGTAGCTGCCGTAGACCACCATGAAGGTGCCGCCCACGCCGACCGAAAAGAAGGCCTGACCCAGCGCCGCATAGACGTCAGCGATGCCGATGGTGGTGAAATCCGGCTGCAGGAAGGCGCCGATCTGCGCGCCGATGCCGGGCAGGGTGAGCGCGTGGCCGATCACATAGATCACCAGCAGCCCGAAGAACGGCACCAGAGTCCGGCTGGCCAGCTCGATGCCGCGCTGGACCCCGCGACTGAGAACCGCGCAAGCCACCAGCATGATCGTCACCGCAATCGCATACTGCAGATGCCCATTACCCAGACCACTGCTCAGCCCGGCGCTGTGTTCTGCGTCAAACCCCTGAGCCAGACCGAACCAGGCCAGATAGGCGATGTTGCCGATGACTACCAGATAGTAGGAGCTGGCCACCAGAATGGCGCCCGACAGGATGCCCCCGAGGACCGTGCCTGCGCGCCTGCCCCAGGTCGATCGATAGCTCTCGATGACTCCCGCGCGCAGCGCGCGACCCAGCGCGAGCTCGCCGCTGAGCAGCGGAATCGCGAACAGGACGATCAGCGCCAGATACAAAAACAGGAAGGCGCTGCCGCCGTGCGCACCCATCATGTAGGGGAAACGCCAGACGTTGCCCAAGCCCACCGCGACCCCGACCAGGGCCAGCCATGCGCTCAGGCGCGAGGTGAATCGCTCGGCAGCCAGCATCGATCAACTCGGGCGTTTGGAGGCGGTCACACCATAGCCGATTTCGACCCGCAAACGCCGGCGGGGTCAGGCTCCGTCCGCAGTAGACGGCGAGATCTGCCCGACGTTGCCGACGGTGGCCTCATCGGGAATCAGCAGCTCAACCCGCAGGCCGCTGGGAAGCCGCTGGTGCGCCGAAATCTGCCCACCCATCAGCGTCACCAGCTGCTTGCAGATCGCCAGGCCCAGACCGCTGCCGCCAGCGGAGCGCTGGCGCGCCGAGTCGGTGCGATAAAAGCGATCAAACAGCTTCGCAAGCTCGCTTTCATCCACACCTGCGCCGCAGTCGAGCACCCGGATGCTGCTATCGGTCGGCCCCTGCGCAATCTGCAGCTCCACCGGCGAATCGCCAGGCGAATGGGTCAGCGCGTTGTGCAGCAGATTGATCAGCACCTGGCGCAGGCGACCGGCATCGATACGGACGACACGCAAGCTTTCCGGCTGCCTGATTCGTATTCGCTGCGCCGCGTCGGCGATCGGCAGCGCCCGGATTGCCGACTCCGCCACCTCGGCCAGGTCGGTCGGCACAGGGTGCAGACGCAACGCTCCGGCCTCGGCCAGACTCAGCTCCTGCAGGTCGTCCACCAGCCGCTGCAGCTGCAGCGCGTCGGCATAGAGCTCCTCGGCAGTGTCGCGCTGAAATTCGATCAGGCCATCACGCAGGGCTTCCAGATTGCAGCGCATCCCGGTGATCGGCGTGCGCAGCTCGTGGGCGATGTCGCTGACCATCTGCTTGCGCACCTGCTCCTGCTGCTGCAGCTGCCGCGACATCTGGTTGAAGCGCTGCCCCAGCCGCCCGACCTCGTCGCTGCCCGTCACCGGCACCTGATGACCGAACTCGCCGGCGCTGATGCGCTGGCTGGCGTCGGCCAGCTGCTGCAGGGGGCGGGTGATGCGGCTGCCCAGGAAATAAACGATCAAAAGCGCCGCGATCAGCGCGGTCGCCAGCAGCAGCACCAGCGTCAATCGGGTTTGATCCAGAAACCGCTGCTGCGGGTGAGAGAGGTTTCGGCCGGGCAAGGACAGCCGCAGCAGGCGCCCCAGCCTTATCGATCCCGCCGACAACTCGATGGTGTCTTGCTTCCTCTCCAGCAGCACATAGCGCGAACCGGTCTGCTGGTTGTGCAGTTCCACCCGGATGAGTTCGGGCTGCTGCTGCACATCCACGATGGCAAATGCCGGATCGGAGCTTAACGCGCCCCGGTCCGGCGTCAGCAGAACCAGGAAATACCCGCTGCCGGGCGGTGACAGCTCTACCAGTCGTTGGGTCAGCGATTCCCAACCGCCTCCCTGATAGGCAGCGACCAGCGCGCCACCCGTCTCGCTCAGCGACGGCAGGGCTTGCTGTCGCTGTTCATCGATCAGCAGCAGGAACTCGTTGGTGGTGCTGCGAGAAAGCAGCCAGCCGAGCCCGGCGCCGCCAATCGCCAGCACCAGCGCCAGCATGATCAGCAGGCGGCTACGGATGCCCATGCTCGGTCCGTGAGCAGAATCTATAACCATGGCCAGCAACGGTCAGGATGTAGCGCGGATTGAGCCGATCGGGTTCGATCGCCTTGCGCAGCCGGGAGATGTGGATATCGACATTCTTGCTACTGCCCTCGAAGTCGAAGCCAAAGGCGCGCTCGATCAGCTGATCACGGCTCAGCGCCCGACCCGCCGACTCCATCAGCACTGCCAGCAGACGGAATTCGGTGGCGGTCAGCCGCACCGGCTGATTGTCCCTGCGGA
>JAGRJL010000173.1:13010-14277 GCA_020442775.1 Lysobacterales bacterium
GATCTGCAGCGGCGCATCTGCGGAGGTCGCGCGCTCGCGCAGTCTGGCCCGCACCCTGGCCACCAGCTCGCGCGGGCTGAAGGGTTTGGTGATGTAGTCGGAAGCACCCAGCCCGAGGCCGTGGACAATGTCGTCCTCGGTGCTCAGCGCGGTCAGCATGATCAGCGGAACCTCAAGCTCGCGGCGGGCTCGGCGGCAGAACTCGCGACCATCCAGTCCGGGCAACATCAGGTCCACCAGCAGCAGATCGTAGCCACCCTGCAGCGCCATTGCCCACCCGGCCAAACCATCGTCGGCGCTATCGACCTCGAATCCCTCGCGCTGCAGGTAGAGCACGATCGTTCGCCGGGTGACCTGATGATCCTCTACCACCAGCACGCGGCACATCCCTACGGCCTCCTGCCATTCGCCGCAAGTGGCCGATCATGCACCG
The DNA here is from genome assembly GCA_020442775.1 of Lysobacterales bacterium. GTDB lineage: Bacteria > Pseudomonadota > Gammaproteobacteria > Xanthomonadales > SZUA-5 > SZUA-5. The sequence continues at coordinate 13,444 of JAGRJL010000173.1, forward strand.
CGCTCAAAGCTTCGCGTAGCCCAGCCACTGGCGCACCTGATCGGCTACCGGGGAGGCGGCGTGATCGCTGTTGCTCAGCACGATCAGGGTGATGCCCGACTCGGGAAAGACCGAGAACTCCGCATTGATCCCGGGCGCGCCGCCGTTGTGGCCGATATAGCGTCGGCCGTTGACCTGCGCGTCGCCATAGAGATAGCCGTATCCATTGCGCTGGGCGCCGCTGAGCTTGTTGGTGGTCATCACTTCCCGATATTCGGGCGCAATCAGGGTGCCGTCAAACAGCGCATTGGCAAAGCGCAGCAGATCATTGGCTGAGGCATAGCCACCGCCTGCCGGACTGCCGATATTGCCCAGATCGGTCTGGTTGGAGATCGCCGCAGTCTTGCCTTGCGGTACGTAGTAGCCAGTCGCCTTGCCGCTAGCCTGTTCGGTCTTGGCGTAATGGTCTGAGTGGGTCATCCCTGCAGGCCGGTAGATGTGCTGACGCACATAATCGTAGTAGCTGGTGCCGGTGACCGCTTCGATGATCAGGCCCAGCACTACCGGACCGCTGTTGCTGTAGCCGAACTCGGAGCCGGGTGGGAAGCGCAGCGGTTCGTCGACAAAGGTCGCCAGGAAACCCTGCAAATCGCTGATCTGATCCTTGGCAGCCAGATAGGCGTCGTTCCAGTACAGCCCCATTCCGGAGGTGTGGGTCAGCAACTGGTGCAGGGTAACCTGATCGCGCACCACCGCGTTCGGGTAGTCGGGCAGATAGGTGCCCACCGTGGCGTCGAAGTCCAGCTTCCCCGCAGCGACCAGCTGGGTAATCGCCAGACCGGTGAACATCTTGTT
>JAGRJL010000173.1:14385-15623 GCA_020442775.1 Lysobacterales bacterium
ACGGCCCCGGAGAACTCGCCGGCATCTGCCCGGGTCGCCAGATCGCTTTCCAATCGCGCCACGATCTGATCCAGGCTGAGGCCGCTGTCGGCGGCCTTGGCCGGCGCCGGCATTCTTCGAATCTGCATTCCCGCAACGCGCTCGTCCGCGTCCAGATTCAGCGCGATCTCCACCCACTTGTCCTCCACCGAACGCGCGGTGAAGGCGATCTTGTCGGGGCCACTGTCGATGATCTCGGCAATCTCGATGTCGCCGTTGTCGCTGGACAGCATGGTCAGCATCTGAGCCAGTCTTTGCGGAGAGCGCTTTTGCACGAAGGAGTCGCTGAAGACCTCTACAAATCGGGCATTGCGTTCGCCGTCGAGGTTCCAAAGATCCACAAAGCGCGCCGCGGCATCTTCAGGGGCAGCATGCGCCAACGGCACCAGCAACAGCGGCAGACTGACGGCCAACAAATACTTCATCGCAATTACCCTAGCTGACTGAGTGAGCTGTCAGCCTGATCTGCGCAGGTAAAGATTCGGTAAAGCCAGTGTGGCTGGGATCGCCCCGGAGGCATCCACCCACATCGCAGGGAAAGCCACTTCCGGCTAGGATCGACGGTCCTGGCTGACCGCGACGCGCAGTGACCCCGGCGAATCCTGATCTGCAAACGCTTGAGCGCCTGCTCGATCCACAGCGCCCGCTGCCGGCGAACTGGCAGCTGATTGCGGTCAATCTGGGCTATCGGCTGCCGCCGCTGCTCAAGCTCATCGCTGCTGTCGCCGTCGCCGGCGTGTTTCTCATCGGCCTGCTGAACGCCACCGCGACTGGCCTGCAGGCGGTCTACGGGTTGGTCTCGCTGGCCAGTCTGATCTACGCCGGCTGGCCGCTGCGCCAGCTGTGGCGCGTCGTGCGCAATCGTCGCGCAGCGCGATGCGGTCGCTGGCGACGCGGGGTTGCGCTCGGCCCCGATGTGCTGGTGCTGCTCGATCCCTCAAATCCGCTAATGATCGGACGTGAACGGATCAGCGAACTGCGTGCGGAGAGGCAGGCCAGTGCTTCCTCGCCTTCCAGGCTGGTCCTGCGCTATCGACTCGATGACGGCCGCATCGAATCGGCGGAACTTCCGCACTCTCTCGCCAAGCGGCGTCAACAGGGTGACCCGGGGGTGGCCGCGCTGCGCCATTGGATTGACCAGCGGCCGGCGCCGCCCATGGCAGCAGCAAGCCCGTCGGCCTGGGCGCTGCAGGTGGGAG
>JAGRJL010000174.1:0-122 GCA_020442775.1 Lysobacterales bacterium
GATCTGATCCGAACCGCCAGCGCCGATCTGGCCGACGAGAAGGCGCTGGGCTGGTTCTCCGGGCCGATGGAGTTCGGTCCGCGCGCGCTGGGCGGACGTTCGATCCTGGCCGATCCGCGCTC
>JAGRJL010000174.1:224-1310 GCA_020442775.1 Lysobacterales bacterium
CTGGCCGATGACAGCCCCTACATGCTGCTGGTGGCCGAAGTGGCCGAGCAGCAGCGACTGCCGCAGGCGGACCATGACGGCCTGTTCGGCCTGGAGCTGCTCAAGCAGCAGCGCAGCGAGATTCCTGCGGTCACCCATGTCGATTACTCGGCGCGAGTGCAGACCGTGCACGCCCGGACCAATCCGCGCTTCCACGCGCTGGTCAGCGAATTCAAGGCGCAAACCGGCTGTCCGGTGCTGGTCAATACCAGCTTCAACGTGCGCGGCGAGCCGATCGTGGCCACCCCGGAAGATGCCTTCCGCTGCTTCATGGGCACCGATATCGAGCGTCTGGCGGTGGGTCGCTGCTATTTGCGCAAGGAGGCGCAGACCGCGCCGGTCAGCCGCGGCTACGAGCGCGATTTCGCGCTCGACTAGCCGCTGTTCTGGGCCCTGGGCCCTATTCCCTGGGCCCTGTTCCTTCGATCTTCGCGCGCTGCGCTTGCCACATGGCCAACTGCTCGGGATGTGCGCCCCAGGCACGGTGGAGCGCGATCAGATCGTCGAGGCTGCTGGCCACCCGCGCGTGGTTCTCGCCAAGCACGCTGCGCTTGTCCGCCAGCGACTGCTCCAGATGCGCCTGGGCCTCACCCCAGCGCCTGGCGGCGGTCTCCGCGCGGCCGATGCCGCCGAGGATCTCGCTGCGCGCCCAGGCGTTGCCCGGTAGCGCCACTTCCAGTCCGTCCAGCGCCTGCTGCTGCAGCTCGATCGCGCGCTCCCAGTCGCCGGAATCGAGCAGATAGTTGGCGTAGTTGTGGGTGACCATCACGCTGCGCACGTGATCGCGACCCAGCTTGGCGGTGATCCCCTCGTAGGCCGCGCGATAGTGCGGCTCGGAGTCAGCGACCCGGCCACCCTGACGCAGCGCCCCGGCGTAGTTGCTGCGCATCGCCAGGGTCATCAGATGATCGTCGCCAAAAACCTTGGCATAGGCCGGCACCAGTTTGGCGAACATCGCGATCGCCGGCTCCCAGCGCTGCTGATCCATCGCCAGGATTGCCAGCGGCGCGCGCACGGTGAGCGTGCGCGGGTGGTCGTAGCCAACGC
>JAGRJL010000175.1:0-1973 GCA_020442775.1 Lysobacterales bacterium
TGGACAGCAGCGCTGGAACCATCAGCAGGAGCAGGCCGAGGAGCGCCGAGCGGGCGGAGATCACGCGGATTCGGCGAGCGCCACGGGCGGCCTGACGTGCAGCAGCACCACTTTCCGCTGATCCGCCTTGGCCACCTCGAAGCGATAGCCGGTCAGCTCCAGCGACTCCCCGGACTCGGGCAGATGCCCGAAAGCCTGGGTGACCATACCGCCGATGGTGTCGAACTCATCGTCGGGGAAATCACAGGAGAAGTGCTCGTTGAAGGATTCGATGGGCGTGAGCGCCTGGACCAGGAACACGCCGTCACCGCGGGCGCTGATCTGCACCTCCGGCAAATCCTCGGCGTCGTGTTCGTCGTCGATCTCGCCGACGATCTCTTCAAGCACGTCCTCAATGGTGATCAATCCGGCGACCCCGCCGTACTCGTCCACCACCAGCGCCAGATGCTGGCGGTTGACCCGGAAGTCCTTGAGCAATTCGTTCAGGCGCTTGCTTTCCGGGATCAGGTCCAGCGGGCGCAGCATCGCCTTCAGATCCAGGTCACCGCCCTTGGCAAAGTGACGCAGCAGATCCTTGGCATGCAGCATGCCGAGTATCTCGTCGGGATCGTCCCCATGCACCGGGAAGCGCGAGTGGCCGGATTCGACCACCGTGTTCATGACCTGCTCGAGGCTGGCATCGGCGGCGATCGCGACGATTCGCGGGCGCGGAATCATGACGTCTTCGACGCGCTTTTCGGAAACGGTGATCGCGCCTTCCAGCATGCCCAGGGTGTCGGCATCCAACAGGCCGTTGTCGCGGGCGGCGCGCAGTTCTTCGATCAGTTGATCACGGCTCCGGAGTTCACCCGACAGCACCGATGCGATGCGGTCGAGCCAAGATCTGCCTCCAGAACCGTTACTAGAGGGGCTGTCCTCGCTCATGTACGGTCGTTTGCTGCTCCATCGGGAGCGATTGCCGAAGTCTAGCAAAGGCCGGGGACGCTGGCGACGGCAAGCCTCCAGCCGCAACAATTGCAAGATTCCGGCTCCAAGCTGTTCGCTACGGACCGCAGTTGCGATAAAGTCGCGCCTGACCATCCCTCGGAGAATGAAATGCGCTACTCGTTACTGCTGGCGGCGACGCTCGCCCTCTCAACTTCAGTCTGGGCCGACACCAAGGGGCCGAACCTTGAGCGCCGTGCGCAGGTCGAAGGCGGTGGCGCATCGGTGATGGGCAACCTGGACGGTAGCGCCACCTATGATCGCCGCTTCCTGGTGACTTACGACGGCAGCTGCGCAGCGGCGAGCTCTGACTCGAGCAACAATGGCACCAGCTTCCAAACCTTCGATGTGCGCAGTCCGTCCGGCCAGAACATGGACGCGGAAGTGGTGCTGGGCACGCTGAACGACTCGGTCCTGTTCGTGTATTGCCCGCCCTTCAACCCGGCAGATCCGGCCACCAACATTCGGGCCTGGGACGATGACGGCGGAGTTGGCTTCGGCAGCGCCATCGTCGCCGCCGATGGCGTGGTGATGGAGCCCAATCAGGTCTACACCCTGGTGGTCACCAGCTTCAGCCAGGGCGATGCGGGCACCTACACGCTCAATCTGGGTGGCGACCTGCAGTTCGTTGGTCAGGAAGAACAGATCTTCGCCGAGCCGGCGCCGATGCTGAATTGGCAGAGTGGACTGCTGGTCACCCTGCTGGTCGGCGTGATCGGCGTCGTGGCGGTTCATCGCCGCGCCTGATCTGATTTGCGTATACCGCGCCGGCGCAGTCGCTGCGCCGGTGCGCTGAAGGTCGGTCAGCGATAGGGATCGGCGATCTTCAGCCCGGCCAGTATGGCCCTCTCGATGTCCTCCATCTGCGCCGCTTCGGTCTCGCTCTGGTGGTCGTAGCCAAGCAGATGCAGCACCCCGTGCACGGTCAGATGCGCATAGTGATCGTTGCGCCGCTTGCCCTGCTCGCCAGCTTCGCGCGCCACCACCGC
>JAGRJL010000175.1:2115-2413 GCA_020442775.1 Lysobacterales bacterium
GCCTGGTGATCGAGTGCGGCGTTGACCCAGCGACGGAAGCTGTTGGCCGCCGGTACGCCGGCGCGGGGCAGCCCGTACTGGACGCTGATCTCGCTCACTGATCGGGATCGGCTTCGGGGCGACGCGCCTGCTGCGCGGCCTGTTCGAAGCGCGCGTAGGCCTGCACCACCTTCTGCACGATCGGGTGACGCACCACGTCGCCGGACTGGAAGAAGGTGAAGCTGACGCCCTGCACTTCCTTGAGTACCTCGATCGCCTGGCGCAAGCCGGACATACTCTTGCGCGGCAGATCGATCTG
>JAGRJL010000176.1:0-1737 GCA_020442775.1 Lysobacterales bacterium
TCTGTCTTCTTCATGGGAACTCCCTTTGCGTTTTCATATTGGCGTCAGATCTATTCGACGCCTTATAGACATGGAAATCGGGGTACAGGACGGCGGTGGAGATATCGCCGACCAGCCTGCGCTACGAGCGCCGCGGAGTTATACCAGTGCGCTCGGTGTCGAACAAGGAACCGTCAGCCCAAAAGCGATGATTTGTTCACTTTGGGCAACTCATGGTGCCTTGCAACCGGGGCTGAGCCCGGAAATTGCGCCCGCCGCATCTATCGGCAGAGTATCGGGCAGACGCAGGTGAACAACAGACTAGTGCGGCCTGACCGCGCTGCCGCCCTCCTCACCTTCCTGCTTTGGGGCCTCGCCCTGGGTCGCCGGACCAGCCTTGGGACTGGGCGCCTGGGTCAATGCCAGCGCCAGCACTTCGTCAATCCAGCGCACGCTCTTGATGGTCAGATCCCCGGTGATGTTCTTCGGAATGTCGGCCAGATCCTTCTCATTGCCCTCGGGTATCAACACCGTCTTGATCCCACCGCGATGCGCTGCCAGCAGCTTTTCCTTGAGTCCGCCAATCGGCAGGACCCGACCGCGCAGGGTGATCTCACCGGTCATTGCCACATCGGAGCGCACCGGTATCCGGGTCAGCGCCGAGACCAGCGCGGTACACATGCCGATACCGGCACTGGGGCCGTCCTTGGGCGTCGCCCCTTCCGGCACATGCACATGGATATCCAGCTTCTGGTGGAAATCCACATCGATGCCCATTTGCTCGCTGCGGCTGCGGACCACGCTGAGTGCGGCCTGGATCGACTCCTGCATGACCTCGCCCAAATGGCCGGTGTGCTGCAGCTTGCCCTTTCCGGGCACGGTGCTGGCTTCGATGCTGAGCAGTTCCCCGCCCACCTCGGTCCAGGCCAGGCCGGTCACCAGACCGATCTCGTCGCGCTCCTCGGCGCGACCGTACTGGTATCGACGGACCCCCAGATAGCGATCGAGATTCTTCGGCGTGACGGAAATACCCTTGATCGCCGCCGCCTGCGCCTTGATCTCCGCCGCGCTCTTGCCGGCGGCCTTGGCAGCCGCGGCTGCCTTCTTCTGCTTGCTTTCCTCCAGCGAGATTTCCTTCACCACCTTGCGACAGATCTTGGAAATTTCGCGCTCCAGGTTACGCACGCCGGATTCGCGGGTGTAGTAGCGGATGATGTCGATCAGCGCCGGCTCGGCGACCTTGAGCTCCTTGCTCTTCAGACCATTGGCCTTCATCTGCTTGGGCAACAGGTAGCGCTTGGCGATGTTGACCTTCTCGTCCTCGGTGTAGCCGGGAATCCGGATCACCTCCATTCGATCAAGCAGCGCCGGGGGGATGTTCAGCGAGTTGGCGGTGGCGACGAACATCACTTCGGAGAGGTCGAAGTCCACCTCCAGATAGTGATCGTTGAAGCTGTGGTTCTGCTCCGGATCGAGTACCTCCAGCAGCGCTGATGAGGGATCCCCGCGGAAATCCATGCTCATCTTGTCCAGCTCATCGAGCATGAACAGCGGATTGCGGGTGCCCACCTTGGACATGTTTTGCACCACCCGTCCGGGCAATGCACCGATGTAGGTGCGCCGATGCCCGCGGATCTCCGCCTCGTCGCGTACGCCCCCCAAGGACATCCGCACGAACTTGCGATTGGTTGCGCGGGCGATGGACTGGCCCAGCGAGGTCTTGCCGACGCCCGGTGGACCGACCAGACACAGGATCGG
>JAGRJL010000176.1:1879-2084 GCA_020442775.1 Lysobacterales bacterium
GGCACATTGACCAGCCAGTCGACGTAGTTGCGCACCACGGTGGCTTCAGCCGACATCGGCGACATCATCTTGAGCTTGTTCAGCTCGGTCTTGGCTTTGCCTTCAACTTCCTTGGGCATGCCGGCTTCGGCAATCTTGCGGGCCAGCTCCTCAAGTTCGTTGGGCGCATCCTCCAGCTCTCCCAGCTCCTTCTGAATGGCCTTCA
>JAGRJL010000177.1 GCA_020442775.1 Lysobacterales bacterium
TCAACCTGCTGCTGCAGGTGATGGATCGCGGCGTGCTGACCGACACCAATGGACGCGAAGCAAATTTCCGCAACGTCATTGTGGTACTCACCACCAATGCCGGCGCGGCGCTTGCCGCCCGCCGCACGGTAGGCTTCATTGAACAGGATCATTCCACCGACGCGATGGAATCGATTCGCAAGGCATTCACCCCCGAGTTCCGCAACCGTCTGGATGCGATCATCCAGTTCCACGCGCTGGACCTGGCCACCATTCTGCGGGTGGTCGACAAGTTCGTGATCGAGTTGGAAACCCAGCTGGCCGACAAGCAGGTGGCCCTGGTGGTGGACGAGAGTGCGCGGCTGTGGCTGGCCGAACGCGGCTTCGATCCGCAAATGGGTGCACGGCCGATGGCCAGAGTGATTCAGGAGCACATCAAGCGGCAGTTGGCTGATGAACTGCTGTTCGGGGCGCTTGAAGGCGGTGGCAAGGTCACCGTCAGCGAGGCCGATGGCGAGCTGACGGTCAAGGCCGAACCGCTGGCCAAGGCGCTGGTTCCGGCCTGATCGGGAGCCGCTTGGGCGCTGAAATCGATGGCCGCGCTACTGTGCGCGGCCTTGAACTGGCAGAATCAAGGCCGTGCAGCCTTCCCTGGAAGAGGTCTGAACCCATTCATGAGTGCAGAGAAGCGCCAACATCCGCGCATTGGTCTGAGTTCCGCGGCGGTGCTGGTAGCGCCTGCGGATGGTGGCTTTCTGACTCGGGTGGAAGACGTTTCCGCCGGCGGTGCGCGAGTGACCAAGCCCGCACTGTGGCCCGATCACGAAGATTCGGCCGAACGCTTCAAACTGTTTTTCATCTTCGATCAAGACACTGTCCTGGCGATCCGAGCGCGCATGGTGCGCGCCGGGCCGGACCATCTGGCCTTTGTGTTCGAAAGCGGTCAGGACAGCACGGTGGACGAGTTGCTTTACGAAAGCCGCTTCCTGTCACAGCAGTAGCGCTCACCAGTAGCGCTCATCCCTGGATCGGGCCATCCACCGTCTTCTTCGCGGAGTCAGCATAGCTGTTCCCGCGCGATTGCGTGGCCCCTGGCCAGCGCAGGTATCCACTAGTCGACGCCAAAGATCAGCTGGTCCAGGCTGGGCCTGACGGCGATCTGTACCCGGCCCCGGTCGACCTTGACACCCTCCTTTCTGAGCAGCTGGCACTGGCGCTTGTAACCTGTGCTGCCGACAGGAAAGGCGATCCGGCCGTCCGCGCGCACCACCCGATGCCAGGGTAGCCGATGTCCATCCGGTAGCTGCGCCAGGCAGCGGGCCGCCCAGCGCGCGCCGCGCGGTCGGCCGCAGCGGGCGGCGAGCGCGCCGTAGCTGATGACGGTGCCGGCTGGTACCGCCTGCAGTTGCGCAATCAGTTCGGTCAGCGCGGCGTCGGCCTCCGGAGTTGCTACCATAGCGGTTTCACCCATGAGCCTGAGTCCCTGTGCAAAGTTTCGAAGATGTGCGATCCCACGTTGCCTCGCGTTGGCCTCTGCGTGCAAACGAACCCTACCTGATCAGCCTCGAATTGAAGACCACCGAAGGCCGCAAGCAGGGAGTCTATCTGGCCGAGATCAACACCGATGACGGGGCGCAGATGCTCCGCTTCAGTACCCCGATTGCACCAATGACTTCGGTCGATGCGGCGCGCTGTCTGCGCTTCAACTGGGAGCAGCGAATTGGCTTTCTGGCCTCAAGTGATCTTGATGGCGAGGCCTTCCTGCAACTTTGCGAGAACCGCCGCTATTCGGGTCTGGATGAACACGAAGTGGATCGGGTGATCAACGAACTTGGGGTGCTGGCCGACAGCCTTGAGGCCTCATTGCTGGCTGGTCAGGATCTGACCTGAGCGTGGACCGCAAGCGACGACAGGGCCATTTGCTGTCGTTGGCGGTAGGAACCAGTGCCCACTGAAATCGCCATTCTGCTTGGACTGATTCTGCTCAACGGCGCCTTCGCGCTGTCGGAGATGGCGGTGATCACCGCTCGCAAGAGTCGGCTCAAGCAGATGGCTGCGAGCAGCCGCGGCGCCCGCGCGGCTCTGCGTCTGGCCGAAAAGCCTCAGGACTTCCTGTCCACGGTTCAGGTTGGAATCACCCTGGTGGCGATCCTCACCGGACTATTGGGTGGTCGCGCGTTCGGGGCGATGATCACAGGCTGGCTCAACCGCCTCGGCTGGGAAGGTCCGGCGGTAGAGAAGGTGGGGGTCGTGAGCAGCGTGGTGCTGATCACCTTCGCCACCATCGTGCTTGGGGAACTGGTGCCCAAGCGGCTGGGCATGCTGGCTTCCGAACGGGTGGCCGCGCTGATCGCGATCCCGCTGGAGATCCTGGCCAGGATCTGTCATCCCATCGTCGTGCTGCTGTCGGCGGTGAGTCGCACCATCGTCCGCTTGCTGGGCTTTGGTCGACGCCGGGTGAATCTGGTCAGCGAAGAAGAAATCCGCATGCTGGTAGCCGAGAGCGCCGAGCAGGGGGTCATCGAGCCAGTGGAGCGGCGCATGGTCAATCGAGTCCTGCGCCTGGGTGACCGACCGGTGGAAGCCTTGATGACGCCGCGGCGCAAGATCTGCTGGCTCGACGTCCAGGCCAGTCTGGCGGACAACCTGGCCACCATGCAGTCCACGCCCTATTCGCGCTATCCGGTCAAATCCGGCAGCGATGCCGACGTGATGGGCGTGGTGGAAGTGAAATCGCTGGTCGAGAATCTGGTCAATCAGGAGGCTCCGGATCTGTTCGCCTCGATGGTGGCACCGCTCTATGTCCCGGAGGGAACCCCGGCGCTGACCCTGGTGGGTCGATTCCATGATGCGCAGACCCAGATGGCGCTGGTTGTGGACGAGTACGGGGACATCCTCGGGCTGTTGACCACCGATGACCTGCTCAGCGCCGTGCTGGGTTCGGCAGCGCATACCGAGCAGTCACCAGACTCGCCGCTGGTTCGACGTCCCGACGGCAGTCTGCTGGTCGCCGGTGCGCTGGCCACCGAAGAACTGCGCGATGCGCTTGGAGGCGTGGATCTGGCCGCCGAGGCCGAGGAGTACCACACCGTGGCGGGCATCATCATGGCGCAGTTTGGGCATGTGCCGAGAGTGGGAGAGGCGCTGGAGTGGGCTGGCGTACGATTTGAAGTGGTGGCGCTGGACGGGGCTCACATCGAGCGCCTGCTGGTGACCCCGCTGGATCAGGAAGCACCGGCAGTTTCGGACGCTGGGGATCCCGCAGCCTAGCGATCGATAGCCGATATGCGGGTTCGGCAGCGGCGCTGCGCCAACGCGCCGCTGCCCACATCAGACTCTAGCGACGATCCAGCGCAATGTTCCACTGCGCCACGCGGTCGGCCTTGGCCTCCAGCGCCGCGTCGACATCCCCCTTCAGTGAAATCCGGGCAATGCGTTCGCCCTGGCGAATCGCGTCAACGACCGCCTGACCGTCGCCCACTACCGCGCCAAAGACGGTGTGCTTGCCGTCGAGCCAGGGCGTCGGAACGTGGGTGATGAAGAACTGGGATCCGTTGGTTGCCGGTCCGGCGTTGGCCATCGACAGGATGCCGGGGCGGTCATGCCGCAGGCCAGCAACGAATTCGTCCTCGAAGCGATAGCCTGGACCGCCGCGGCCCGAACCTTCGGGGCAGCCGCCCTGGATCATGAAATCGGCCAGCACGCGATGAAAGGTCAGCCCGTCATAGAAGCCGCGACGGGCCAGATTGACGAAGTTGGCGACGGTCAGCGGGGTCTGGTCGGCGTACAGATCGAGCACAATGGAACCGCGACCGGTTTCGATGGTTGCCTGGAGCATGGAGATACCTGAAGGTTGGACAATGCGCGAGCTTATCAGGCTGGAGGCCACAGGATTGGGTCGGAATGGGTGATTGCCGGTGCTTAACGGTGAAGAATGTCGCGCTGGTTCGGACCTGATGGCGCTAAGCTCGGTCATCGTGGGCTTGGCCATGAGGGCCCTGCACCGTGGCCGCTCCCGCGAACAGGGATCGGATCCGATCGCACAGCAAGGGAAGCTCGATGAAGGTCGCTGATCGCGAAAATTTCTTCCAGCGATTGGCTGCGCTGGAGCCAAACCCGAAGACCGAGTTGAATTGGGAAACGCCCTTTGAACTCCTGGTAGCGGTGATGCTTTCAGCACAGTCCACCGACGTCGGTGTCAACAAGGTGACTCGACAGCTGTTCCCGGTGGCCAATACGCCTGATCAGATCTTGAGCCTAGGCTTGCCAACTGTTGAGCGCTATCTGCAGTCACTGGGTTTGTATCGGTCCAAGGCCAAGCACCTGCTGCAAACCTGTGAGCGGCTGATTGCAGAACACGACGGCGAAGTGCCGCACACCCGGGAGGCGCTGGAGAAGCTGCCAGGAGTCGGGCGAAAGACCGCCAACGTGGTGCTGAACACGGCTTTTGGACAGCCAACCATGGCGGTGGATACGCACATTTTCAGAGTCGCCAACCGCACCGGTCTGGCGCCCGGGAAGACTCCATTGGCGGTGGAAAAGGGCCTTCTGAAACGGGTGCCAGATGCCTATCTGCTCAACGCCCACCATTGGCTGATCCTGCACGGTCGCTACGTCTGCAAGGCGCGCAAGCCGTTGTGCGAACAGTGCCCGGTGATCGATCTGTGCAGGGAGGGCAAGCGCCGAGTTCGGGCCGGCAAACTGCCTGTGTCGGTGATTGCCGAAGGGCAGGTGGATTCTGTTTAGAAACTCTGAACGATGCGCTCGCGGTCGATGAAAGCTTCTCGCGGTGCCACCGGTCTATTGCAGCGTGGACGATCAGGCCGACTTGTTGCCAACCGCCCCCGGCGGTATCTTTCGGACCTGACCGCAAGCCACGCGGTTATTAAACGCCACTAGCTGGCGCCTTTGAGGAAACCCGTTTTCGGGTCCCTTTTCAAAACGAGGAGAGAGAGCATGTCGAAGATCGTCAAGCCGCTGACCGTTGCCATGGGCGCCGCCCTGCTGGGCACCGTCGCCATTTCTGCCTATGCCAAGTCATCGGCCCCGTTCGCTGCCGACGAAATGCAGGCTGGCTACCAGCAGCTGGGTGAAGGCAAGTGTGGCGAAGGCAAGTGCGGCGAAGATAAGGGCAAGGAAGGCAAGTGCGGCGAAGGCAAGTGCGGCGAAGACAAGGGCAAGGAAGGCAAGTGCGGTGAAGGCAAGTGTGGCGAAGACAAGGGCAAGGAAGGCAAGTGCGGTGAGGGCAAGTGTGGCGGCTAATCAGCCCACGCTGACTCGCATCGTTAGCCATTGCTAGCCATGCAAGGCCTTACGGAACTTTCCCGTCTAGGCTCCGGCCTGGGTCTTCGCAGGGGGCACATGTTGCGCTCTGTGGAGGCTCAGGCCGACTTGGTCGACCAAGTCGATTTCTTCGAGGTCGCGCCGGAAAACTGGATTGGCCTGGGTGGTGCCTACGGGCGACAACTGCGCCGGGTCACCGAGCGCTTTCCGCTGATCTGCCACGGACTGTCGCTCTCGCTGGGCGGTCCCAATCCGCTCGATGAACTGCTGATCGAACGGATTCGCCAGTTCATGGCGACCCACGATGCATTGATCTACAGCGAACACCTGAGCGCGTGTACCGACGACGCTCACCTCTATGACCTGATGCCGATTCCGTTTACCGAAGACGCGGTCGAGCATGTCGCTGCCCGGGTGCGGCGCACCCAGGATCTGATCGGGCGTCAGATGGCGGTGGAGAATTCCTCCTACTACGCGCCGCTGGCCACCGACATCAGCGAACTGGAATTCGTCAATGCGGTGCTGGAGCGGGCAGACTGCCTGCTGCTGCTGGACGTCAACAACGTCTACGTCAATTCGGTCAACCATCGCTACGACCCGCGCCGTTATATCGACGGACTGCCGGCGGAGCGGGTGGCCTACATCCATGTCGCCGGGCATGACAACGAGGACGATGATCTGATCGTTGACACCCACGGCGCGGACATGATTGATCCGGTGCTGGAACTGCTGGACTACACCTACAGCAAGATCGGCACCCGTCCCACATTGCTTGAGCGCGACTTCAATATCCCGCCGCTGCCAGAACTGCTGCAGGAGTTGGGCAGGGTGAGGGCAGTGCAGGATCCCTATCGGGCTCGAGAGGAAAGCCGCCGTTCTGGGGCCCAGTGAGTCGTTGATGAATCGGGCAGAAACCCTGACTCGCGCGCTGGCCGCGCATTTGCGCGACCCTTCCCAGCATCCGGCCCCCGAAGGGATCGAAGATCGGCGCATGCGTATCTATCGGCGCCTGTTCATCGGTAATGTGCGCAGCCTACTGGGCGGCAATTTTCCGGTAGCGGCGAAGATTCTCGGTGAGCACGAATTTGCCCAACTGGTGCGCCGCTTCTATTCCGAGCACGCCAGCCATACGCCTTATTTCCCCGAGATTGCGCGAGAGATGCTGCGCTTTATCGAGGAGAATCCGGACTACTGGTGCGAGCGCTGGCCCTTCCTCTACGAGTTGATGCACTACGAGTGGGTGGAGCTGGCGCTTGGCATCTCGGCCGAGGAGATCGACGCGGTCAGCTGTGATGCCGAGGGAGATCTGCTGGAGCAGATTCCGCTAGTGTCTCCGTTGGCCTGGCGTCTGGCCTACCACTTCCCGGTCGAGCAATTGAGCGTGGACTACACGCCTGAAGAACCTCCGGCGGAGCCAACCTTTCTGGTGGTTTGGCGCGATCGGGCCGACAAAGTCAGATTCCTTCGTCTCAACCCGCTGGCGGCGCAGCTGATTGCCAATCTGGCGGAACAGCCAAGCTCCAGTGGTCGCAGCCAGTTGCTGGCCATGGCAGAGGCTACTGGGGCACCGGATGCCGAGGCCTTCGTGCAGGCGGGTCTGGGAATGCTCGAGGACTGGCGCAGGCGGGACATCATCCTGGGAACCCGGAAAGCGGCCTCGTAGCCACGTTTGAGCGGTGACCGACCTTCCACTTCCGCCCAGTGGAACGCGTCTGCGCAGTTCTCCTTGGTCTGGCGATTGTGTTATTTCACCATCGAGCTGAACTCGCGGTGCCCATCGGCCACTCCTGACTGCGGCCTTGCTCGCTTTCGCCATGGCGGCGCCGTGTCTCTTCCTCGCGCTCTGCCTGAAGCAGAAGGCCTGTCGGAACGGGACTCAGCGTCATTGAGAAGCACCACATCCCACAGAAGCCGGAGCAATGCGGGCTAGCCCGGATTATTCATGAACCTTCTACTGCGGCTTCCGCAGGCGCGCTATGGCGCGGTTTGCTCCTTCTGATCGACTCGACGTACTGTCGAGTACGCCTTCGCCGATCTTAAGGTCCGCGAACCGCACCACAGCGCACCTGCGAAACCCTCGCGACGAACATTCATGAATAATGCGGGCTAGTGTGGTGTCCCAAGATTACCTTGACCTATTTCAGCGTCTTTTGCCCTGATCGTTGCGCGTCGCAGCCATAGG
>JAGRJL010000178.1:0-2739 GCA_020442775.1 Lysobacterales bacterium
TCGCTCGTGAGGCGCTTGGCCGGGTAGCTCAGTTGGTAGAGCAGGGGATTGAAAATCCCCGTGTCGGCGGTTCGATTCCGTCCCCGGCCACCATTCCTGATTCCCATCACGCAACGGTCGCCTGACGGAGCGTGTACTGCGCCTTGGCAGATCCAGCCAGCGAAATCCTTCCTGGCCAGATTTCCGGTTGCTCCCGCAATCGCCGTGGCAGGCCGCCCGACATCGGGATAGTTCATCACCGATTCACTGCGCGAGGCCTAAGTTGGAGATCTCGTCGCTTTTGGGGGTGCGGTCATGCGGATTTTTGCCCTGATCGTGCTGGCGCTGTCGCTGAGCGCCTGCGTGACCGATGGCTACTACGAGGACGGCTATTACTCCTCGAGCGGTTACAACGGCGTCTATAGCGACGACTATTACGAGTACGACCGTCAGTACGGCTACCCGGCCTACAGCGCCTTTGACGTGCGCAATCGCTACGACCCTTACTGGAGTCTGTTCTGGGGCTGGGACTACTACGCCTACTCGCCCTACCGCAGCGGATACTTCGCCTATGGCCTGGATCCCTTCTACAACCCCTACTACGGCTGGAACGGATTCAGCTACGGCTACGGCTGGCCCTACACCAGCTTTGCCTGGGGCTGGCCCAGCCATTACGGCTACTGGCGGCCCTACCGGCATCATCACGACCACGGCGAGCGGGCGCGCGAGCGCGGACGGGATGCGGCCTACGGTCTGCGCGATCACGGTCTCCCGGCCCCTTATGTGGGCAACCGCGGGCGGCAGGGGGTAGGCGCCTACGGCTATGAGCAGCGCCGCAGCGGCAGCTACACCCGCGGCATCCCACGGTCCGATGCCAACGTGTCCCGCAATTCTGCCCGAGAGCTCAGTCGCGATCTGGGCAATCGTGGCGAGCCACAGCGATCGCGCTACGACAGCGGGCAGCGCGAGATAAACACGCGGTTCCAGCGAGAGCGCTCAAGCGCTGTTCCGCGCCCCAGCGCGGCGCCGACGCAACCGCGCAGCAGCGGTTATCGATCCTTTGACCGCCCGCTCTCTGCGCCGCCGGCATCGAGCAGCCGGAGCGCTTTTGGCGGGTCGGGCAATCGGCCTGTCACAGCGCCGTCCTCGAGCCGGCGCAGCCTGCCGTCTTCGCCAGCACGGGCGCCTTCGCCGGTCCGCAACACCACCAGCAGCCCGGCAAGGCCCAGCGCGCCAGCGAGCAACAACTCGGGACGCGGTGTCGGTCGGGGCAATCGCGAGAAGGATTAGGCGAGTTTCGAAGGCCTGCTCTGGCTGGGGTTGGCACCAGGCGTTAGCCGCCGGCGGCGGCCGAGCGTGCGGGTTCGCCAGCGCTGCGTCCCGCTCCATGCTTGCTGGTCGGGCGTCAACCATACCGTGGGCGAGATTGCCGTGGGGATCAGGCCCGCGCCCCGACCAGGTCAGCGGATTGTGTTGGTGACGCTAGCAGGCACATTGTGACCAGCAAAATGCGATTTTGACCGTCGATCAGACACAACGGCATCCTTTGGGCGTACAATCTGGGCGATGGCACCGCGGTGATTGTTGAACGTCGTCACGGTCTTGCCGCTGCGGCGTCTCTACACTTTGCCAGTAGCGAAAAGCGATCACAGGGGATCTGCTCAAGCCGGCGCCACCGCAGACACTTTCAATGGTCTCGCTCGACGGAATCCACGTTCATCCGGATTCCCCCTGTTCCAGTTGAACACCGTTGAGCGGGGCCACCCTTTTGCACCAGCCCGTGGCTCCCGAGCGCTGAAAAAGAAAGCGGCCGCCGGAATGATCCTGAGCGGCCGCTGATTCCCCCTGTTGACGGGGGATTCAATGCATCAGCCATGCCAACTATGCCGACAACGACGACTGGCGCCCGACCGGATAAGATGCGGGGTCTGTATTTCTGGCCCCGCCTGAGCTAAAGCCGATGAATCACTCCGATTATGACGTCATCGTGGTGGGCGCTGGCCACGCCGGCACTGAAGCCGCGCTGGCCGCCGCGCGTTGCGGAGCCCGCACCCTGTTGCTGACCCACAACCTCGATACCCTGGGGCAAATGAGCTGCAACCCGGCGATTGGCGGCATTGGCAAGGGTCATCTGGTCCGCGAGATCGACGCTCTCGGTGGCGCGATGGCGACGGCCGCCGACCGCGCCGGCATTCAATGGCGAACGCTGAACGCCAGCAAGGGCCCGGCGGTGCGCGCTACCCGCTGTCAGGCCGATCGCAGCTTGTACAAGCTGGCGATCCGGGAACTGGTGGAGGCACACCCGCAGATTGAGCTGTTTCAGGGCGCAGTTGACGATCTGATCGTCGAGGGCGAACGGGTCTGCGGCGTGGTGACCCAGTACGGCCTCTCCCTGCGCGCCAGAACCGTGGTCCTGACCGCCGGGACCTTTCTCGGCGGACTGATTCACGTCGGATTCGAAACCCATCGCGGCGGTCGCGCCGGCGATCCACCGGCGCTGGCCCTGGCCGAACGGCTGCGCGCACTGCCCTTCAACGTCGGCCGACTGAAAACCGGCACGCCGCCCCGGATCGACGGGCGCAGCGTCGACTACTCGGTGATGCAGCGGCAGCCCGGCGATCAACCGATGCCGGTGTTCTCCTTCATCGGCAGCGCGGCAGAGCATCCCGAACAGGTGCCCTGCTGGATTACCCACACCAACTCGCAGACCCATCAGATCATCGCTGAGGCGATGCATCGTTCGCCGCTGTACACCGGCCG